>CAYJAQ010000048.1:0-9285 GCA_964368275.1 uncultured Staphylococcaceae bacterium | reverse complement strand
GGTAAATAAAATAGGAGATTTGACTATCTGCTTTTCTAATAATATTCTACTTGAGATTAGAATTGATTGTTCTTTTAATAATTATTTGTATTATTCAATTCGTAATGTGACAAAAAATGTCATTCTTTTAGATACGGTATTTAAAAATGGGTCAGTGTGCTTTATTGATGCTTATAATAGTATACAAAAAAATAAATAATTGGAAAAATATATGACTTGTTGTGTTTTGAAGATTATTATGTTATGAAATTTAAAACAGCAGCAGGTAAAAATCAGGTTCTATCATTTCATACTCATGGCCATAAAATTACAAATGGATTTAAAAGTATTCCTAAATGGCATTGGCAACTCCAAAAATGGAATCCAATGACTAAAAAAACTTCTGGAACAATTGCTAGATGGATCTGCTGGAATTTGTCATAAAATTTGATTATTTATTTTGGAGATTGATATGGTTGATAATAAAAATGAAGCATTTAAATATTACTGTGAGAACGAAATTGAAGATATAAAAAAATTACCTTTATATATTGAATTATGCCACAGTGTAGAAGCAAAGGGTTTAACATTAGTTTCAGATTATGGACCATCAAGTGATAAAAAAGATAAAAACATATATTTAGGAGTTACCATTTTTGATAAAAATGGTAATTTGGTTGATATCTATGATGAAGGTACCTTAGCTATTGCAACTCCATTAATAACTATTGATAAAAAAGAAAGGGTTATGTTTTTTTCTTGGAATGATGAAGATTTTATTGATAGCATTAAGTGGATGATAAATGAAGTAAACAAGTATTAAATTTTTTAGATAAATAAGATTTTTTAAATGGAAGGGAAAATGGAACACGAACAGGAGGACATTGGTCATTTTGGGAACTTCTTGAATGGCTTTTGAGAAGATAATTATGAATGATTTTTTAGAATTACTATTTTCAAATGATGAATTCGAATTTAAATACAATGGTGCTACTTATGAAATTGTTTCTATAAACGGACGCTCTATTTTCACAAAAGATAATATTTTAGTAGCTTCTTATTTTACGAATGAAGATTTATTAATGAATGGTGAATTGCAAAGTGTTAAAATTCGAGATATAATAGATAAACTAATATGTAATTAATTGTTTTTCAATCCTAGACAATAAGGCACATTACTTCGGTATTGTGTCTTTTTTAACGTTTGCTGGGTATCATAGAAGTAAATAAAAAAGAAATTTCAAAAATTAGTAAAAGATTATTAGCAATTGACAAGGTTTCAAATCTGCTTTATGAAGATTATGTGTTAAAAGAAATAAATGAATCAATTAAAATAAATGATTTTCATTAATCTATAGAAAACATATTAACAATGAGAAATAATCGATATTGATAATATATGAAATAGTCCCTTAACAAAAAAATAAACAAAATAAAAACATTTATTTTTTGCTTGTTTTATCATTTAGCATGAGTTATAATATAAAAAAGAAGAGGGTAAATATATGGATTTAAGATGCAGCGATGGATGGATAGAAGTAATTTGTGGTGGTATGTTTGCTGGTAAAACAGAAGAACTAATTAGAAGAATTACCAGAATTAAACTTGCTAAAAGAGAAGTAGTAGTTTTTAAACCGGTTATTGATGATAGATATTCAGAAGTAGAAGTCGTTTCTCATTCACAACGAAAAGTAAAATCAATACCTATTAGTAATTCAAAAGAAATTATGAATTATTTACCAAGTTTACCTTATGCGGTGGCTATTGATGAAGCACAGTTCTTTGATGCTGGTATTATTGAAGTAGCAGAATTTTTAGCCAATCGGGGTGTAAGGGTAATTGTTGCTGGACTAGATTGTGATTTCCGAGGTGAACCTTTTGGCGTAATGCCTGCCTTTTTGGCGCGTGCTGAATATGTAACTAAATTGCAAGCAATTTGTCAAATTTGTGGTGAGCCGGCAACTCGTACTCAAAGAATTATTGATGGAAAGCCCGCTTATTATGAAGACCCTATTATCTTGGTAAGTGCTCAAGAAAAGTATGAGGCGCGCTGCCGTCGTTGTCATAACGTGCCCCATCGTAATAATGATGCAAAATAATCCTGAGTATTTTATGACATTAGCCCTTAAAGAGGCTAAAAAAGCATATGCTAAAGGCGAGATTCCTGTTGGATGTGTTATTACATATCAAGGTGATGTTATAGCAAAAGCTCATAATACCCGCGTCGCTGAACAAAGTATCTTAGGGCACGCCGAAATAAATGCCATTAAGAAAGCCAACAAGAAATTGAATAGTTGGATGTTAGATGATTGTACTCTTTATGTAACACTTGAACCATGTTTAATGTGTGCAGGAGCTATTTTGCAATCACGAATTAAGAAAGTTTATTTTGCTGCTAGTGAGCCAAAACATGGTGCACTAGGGAGCGTAACTAATGTTTTAGCAAATAATAAGTTCAATCATCAAGTGGAAATTGAATCTGGTTTATTAGAAAATATTTCCAGTGAACTACTAAAAACATTTTTTAAAGAATTACGCTTGAAAAAATAAATAATATATGTTATAATACTGGTGATATCATTTTAAATACCTTCATCCAAAGTTGGGCGGTGAACCAGGTCAGGTCTTGATCGAAGCAGCCTTAAGCTTGTGCAACTTGTGGATGTGGGTACCTAAGATGATATCTTTTTTATATTTGTGTTTTTTAAGGATGATAAATATATCTTGGAGGTTATATATGCAACGAATTTTAAAATTAGGGGTTTTATTAATATTACTATTTGCCATTACCAGTTGTAAAGATGACAAACCACCGGTTATCACGCCACCGCCTACTCCCCCAGTGGTAAATCCACCGATAGTTCCTTCAAAAGCAAAGTATGATGTTACTTTTGTTTGTAATGGTGGCCTTGAAGTTAAAGGGTACATTGATGTTGAAGAAGGAACTGTTATAACACTGCCAATAACTGAAAAAGCGAACTATACTTTTGGTGGTTGGTATGAAGATGATAGTTGCATTGGTTTTAAAGTGGAAAATACAATTACGGTTAATCGTGATTACACATTATATGCCCGTTTTGATGAAATTGCTGATAGAGGTTATACTTTGAGTTTTGATACTGGTGAAGCGGAACCATTAGCTAGTATTGAAAATATTATGGAAAATAGTGTGATTCGTTTGCCTCATCCAACACGGCCAGGCTATTCATTTTATGCATGGTATACTGATGCTGCTTTTTCCAAGGATGCAAGAGTTGATTACACAATTACTATGACAAAAGATACCACTCTTTATGCATATTGGTGGCCAGAGAATAGTACAATCACTTTTGTTACAAATTCATCAGTTGTTGTTCCTTCAATTACCCAAGAAACGGACAGCCAGTTGGTGTTACCAGTACCAAAACGCGAACACTATCTTTTCATGGGATGGTATTATAATGGTGAAGAATTTTCAAACAATAAAATGCCTGCCGAAAATATTACGCTACTCGCTAAATGGACACCATTAAGTAAACATATTACATATAATCTCAGTGGTGGTGAATTTGCTGATAGTGATACAGTAGTAATTGATGTACCCAATAATACCATGATTGAATTACCAAGAGCAGTGAAAGCAGGTTATGTTTTCTTACATTGGTATGATAACGATAATAATATATATAAAAATACTTTAGAAGTAACAAATGATCTTATTTTATATGCTCAATATGATGAAATTGCTTCTTATCAAAAGAATTATTCATTAACCCTTAATCTACAAGGGGGTACGCTTTTGGCACCATTAACAAGTTATGAAACAGGTGTAACAACAACTTTACCAATTCCTACTAAAGCAAATAGTATTTTCTTGGGCTGGTATACAAATAGTGTTGGTAGCGGTAAAAAATATATTAACATCACTAACAGTGATTTTGGTAATAAAACATATTATGCCGTTTGGGCTAATAAAAATGCTGAGTTCACAGTAAACTTTGTCAGTTATGATGATGTAACAGTATTAGCAACTCAGACGCTTAAATATGGTGAAATATTAGCGAACGTTAATACTCCTATTAATGGGGAATTAGCTTATAGTTGGTATTTAGGTAATGATATTTATGACTTTACTCAACCAGTAACTTCTAATATGACACTAGTTGCCCGTTGGACAATTCTATCGGAAATCTTAGATAGTATATTACCAGAAGAGACCTTTGATAATATTGATTTAGCGACTAATGTTCTATTAGATAATAAGTTTATAAACATTGAATGGATATCATCTGATTATATGACATTAAATAGTATTGGCATAGTTAATCCCGGATT
This sequence comes from uncultured Staphylococcaceae bacterium, assembly GCA_964368275.1. Taxonomy (GTDB): domain Bacteria; phylum Bacillota_I; class Bacilli_A; order ML615J-28; family CAG-313; genus CAYJAQ01. Next base: position 4,992 of record CAYJAQ010000048.1, on the reverse strand, counting down.
AGTTGATATTAATGTATATATGAAGGCTGTCTTCTCGTATAATGGTATAACTTGTTCACACGAGTTTCCAATCAAAATTAAAAAATTAATAATGCCTGAACTATCTAGTATTAAAACACCAGTATTTGCCTATATATATAGTGGTATGGCTGCTTTTAAGCAGTTCTCGGATAAAACAATGGAAACAGTAAATGTCATGAACTATGGCTTTGCCAGGGTTTTAGAAACAGGCAATGTCAGCATTGGGGAACTATTAAAACTTTCAGAAGTATTACAAGTGCGAAAAAAAGGTATTCGAGTAGTTATGTGCTTTGGTGGATATGGGGAAGCAGGTATTAATTTTAGTAATTGTGCTTCGACTGAAGCTGGTCGCATAAAACTAGCAAAATCAATTGTTGACGCTGTTGTTTTATATCACTTTGATGGGGTTGATATTGACTGGGAATATCCAGGTTTTAAAACTGGTCGTGATGTGGCAACTGACCGCGTAAACTATACATTATTAATGAAAGAAATTCATCAACGTCTAAAGGCAGTTAATTCTGATTATTTGTTGACGGCAGCGTTACCTGGCGGTAGTTCAGGATCACATAGTCGCTATGAATTAGATAAACTAGGTGATTATCTTGACTACATTCATTTAATGACATATGATTTAAATTCTGGTGGCCGAGCTACTCACCATACAGCGTTTGATAGTAGTGCTTATACTCCATATGGTTGTGTTAAGGAAAGTGTCCAAGCCTATATTGCCAGTGGTTTCCCTAAAGAAAAACTTGTGGTTGGTATTGCCTTTTATGGTAAAATATATATGGCAAATAATACTATCTCTTTGGGAACATCAGCCTATAATCCGGAAAAAGATACTATTACCTATACAGAGATTAAACGCAAGTACCTAAATAACGCAGCAACAGATGATGGCATTTACTTAGGTTGGGATGCTTCTGCTCAAGCACCCTATATTATTAGTCGCTCCGAAAACATCTTTATAACCTATGATAACGTACGTTCAGTTACCCTTAAGACAGATTATGCCAAAGCAAATGGTTTAGGCGGTGTTATGTACTGGGATCATGGTAGTGATATTTCTGGCGATTTAATCAGCGCAATCTACGATGAATTACATTAATAAAATTCTAGCTACGGCTAGGATTTTATTTTTTCTTTTCAAATTTCAATTTTTGTGGTATAATATATATTATGGAGGTAATATGAGATTAGATAAATTTTTAGTAGAAACAGGTTGGGGGCCTCGCAGTTCAGCCAAAGAGCTAATCAAGAATAGCCAAGTAAAAGTTAACAAGCGCATAATAAAAGATGGTGGATATCGCGTAAATGAAGAACAAGATGAAATCTTTGTTAATGATCATTTACTGAAATATCGGAAGTTTATTTATGTAATGCTGAATAAGCCTGCTGGGTATGTAAGTGCTGTCAAAGACAAATTGCATCCTACTGTAACTGAACTGGTTAAAGAATATGATTATTGTAAACTCTTCCCTGTTGGACGGCTAGATATTGACACTGAGGGATTATTATTACTTACAAATGATGGCGATTTTTCACACAAAATAACTAGCCCTAAAAATGCTATTCCTAAAGTGTACTATGCTGAATACAAAGGCGAATACTTAGTTGAATACAAAGAGAAGTTTAGGGAAGGGTTAATACTAAAAGATGGTTATCAATGTTTGAGCGCTGATATTGAAAACTTAGGTAATCAAAGAGCACTAGTAACTATTTATGAAGGTAAATATCATCAGGTTAAAAAGATGTTTGAAGTGCTTAACTTAAAAGTTACTTTTTTAAAGCGCATTAGTATCGGCAAACTCGCACTTGATGAAAACTTAAAAGTTGGCGAATATCGATTACTAACCGAAGAAGAACACAAGGCAATTAGTTAAGAGGAGGTATTACTAGCATATTACTTTCAAAAAAAGAAGTAATATGCTATAATAATGCATATTTTAACAAAATGAGGTTACATATGAAGGAAGTAAAAAGATTCGATTTTCAAAAGAAACCCCGTAACACTTGGTGGATTTTGAGACCAATAATACAAATAATTTCTAGCTTTATGGTAAGAAAAAGAAACTTGACAGTTGAACGCGTTAATATGGATGACTTAAAAGCACCATATTTACTGCTGTCTAATCATCATTCATTTTTTGATTTTGCGGTATTAGCTAAGACAGTTAAACCAGAAACACCAAACTATGTAGTTGCACTGGATGGCTTTTATGATTACACTGAATGGCTAATGCGTGGAGTTGGCGGAATTTGCAAACGTAAATTTACCAATGATATTAGTCTAATTAAAAGCATGAAACACTCCGTTGATAAATTGGACAATATATTAGTTATGTACCCAGAAGCACGATATTCAATTGATGGCTCAAAAGCGGTTTTACCAGCATCGTTAGGCAAGGTAGCTAAGTTTTTAAATGTGCCAGTAGTAATATTTATTATGCAAGGCACCTATATTGCCCAACCTCAATGGAATAAAGTTACAAGACCGATTCCCTTTAAAGCGCGTCTTACACAACTATTAACAGCTGAAGAAGTTAAGGAATTACCAGTTGAAGTTATTAATGAACGAATCAATGAAGCATTTAAATATGATGACTGGCAATATCAAACAGATATTAAGTGGGAAAATACAGCGCCTGATCGTGCTGACAATCTTAACCGGGTATTATATCAATGCCCACATTGCTTGAAAGAACATCAAATGGTAGCTAAAGGCTCGATTATTCGCTGTGAAGCCTGTCAAAAAGAATGGGAATTAACAACGCTTGGTAAGATAAGAGCCCTAAATGGTGAAACAGAATATGATTCAGTTCCCAAATGGTATGCATTTGAACGTGAGATGGTTAAGAAAGAAGTGCTTAGTGGCAAATATCGTTTTGAAGCGGACGTTATGTTAGAAACATTACCTAATGCGAAAAAGTACTATCCACAAGGCCCCGCAAAATTTGTTCATTCACTAGATGGTTTCCGCCTTGAAGGAATCCTTTACGGGAAACCTTTTGTCCAAGAATGGAAAGCATTAGAAAACTATAGTTGTCATATTGAGTATAATTTTCATAAGAAGGCTGATGCAATTGATTTATCAGTTACTAATGATAGCTTTTGGATTTATCTTATAAATAATAAAGATATGATTACCAAAATTTCACTTGCAACAGAAGAAATCTACAACTACAAGATTAGCCAATTAAATAAATAATGATATTTAGGCTGAAGTTATAAACTGGTATTTGTCAAGTAGATAGTAATATAATTAAACAAATACGGCTTGATTCCAATATTTAATCGGAGTTAAGCCTTTTTTATTTGAAAAAATGATTTGGTTGTGATATAATATGCCAAGAGGAAAATGTATGAAAAGAGTTTTAACCCCTGTCCAATTAATTGAACATAGTATTATTACAAAATATCGAAATACTATTTGGAGTAAGTTTGTTCGCTCATGTGAGGATTACGAATTAATTGAACCAAATGATAAGATTGCTGTTTGTATATCTGGCGGTAAGGATTCAATGCTATTGGCTAAGTGTATGCAAGAATTACAAACTCATGGCAAGATTCCTTTTGAAGCAACTTTCATTTGCATGGACCCAGGGTATAATGAAGAAAATCGTGCATTGATTGAGAAAAATGCTAGTGAAATGAATATTCCAATTCACTTCTTCCAAGCACCTATTTTTAGTTATGTTAAAACCCAATGTGATAATGCGTGCTATATATGTGCTAAAATGCGCAGAGGATATTTATATAAAGAAGCACAAAGTTTAGGCTGTAACAAAATTGCTTTAGGTCATCATTATAACGATGTTATTGAAACTACCATTCTTGGAATGTTTTATAGTTCAGAAATCAGTGCAATGCGCCCTAAGTTACCTAGTAAAAATTATCCGGGAATGGAATTAATTAGACCGCTCTTTTTGATAAAAGAAGCTGATATTATCGCCTGGGCTAACCACAATGATTTAAAATTTCTTGCATGTGCTTGTCCACTATCAAACTTTCATAATCGAGAAGCTTTCTCTAAACGTAAAGAGATTAAAGAGATTATTAAGGAACTTCAAAAAACTATCCCCGAGGTTGAAGATAGTATTTTCAGAAGTATTCACAATGTTAATTATAATACGATGGTTGGCTATCGCTTAGGTGAAGAAAAGCACAGTTTTTTAGAAAATTATCAGAAGGAAAGAAAATAATGGAACAGTTTACTCGAAATGTTATTCTTATTGGTGAAGAAAAACAACAAAAAATTAGTAATTCACATGTTATGGTATTTGGCCTAGGTGGAGTTGGCTCATATGTTGTTGAAGCTTTAGCGAGAGCTGGTGTTGGCCACTTTACCATTGTCGATAATGACAATGTAGCAATAAGTAATCTAAATAGACAAATAATTGCACTTCATTCAACTATAGGTAAGCCAAAGGTTGAGGTTGCTAAAAGTCGCATACTAGATATTAATCCTAACTGTAGGATAGATATCTATAATCAATTTGTTTTACCATGCAATCTTTCCGAAATTAATTTTGAGCATGTTGACTACATTGTTGATGCTATAGACACTGTAGCTGCTAAAATTGCGATTATTGAAAAAGCAACAACAACTACTACGCCAATCATTTGTGCTATGGGAACAGGCAATAAACTAGATCCCAGTAGATTAGAAATTACTGATATTGCTAAAACATCGGTTTGCCCGCTAGCAAGAGTAATGCGTTACGAACTACGCAAGCGTGGAATTAACCATTTATTAGTAGTCTATTCCAAAGAAGAACCTACTAAGATTAATGCAAATGAAACTATTGTTGGGAGTGTAGCATTTGTGCCTAGTGTAGCAGGGCTATTAATTGCTAGCAGAGTAATTAACGATATTATCAATGATTAATTATAGGGCTATCGCCAAGCGGTAAGGCAACAGGTTCTGACCCTGTCATTCGTAGGTTCGAATCCTACTAGCCCTACCAT
>CAYJAQ010000047.1:0-10067 GCA_964368275.1 uncultured Staphylococcaceae bacterium | reverse complement strand
TCACTACAATTGTATATTATACCATAAAGAGGCATTTAATTCAAGCGATAAAGTATGTAAGTTTCTATCTAAAAACTAGGCTATTTTCGAGTATTTGCTTGATATTTTTTTAGGATTGATAATAGACGCCAAAGAATATAAGTGGTCTGAGAAAAACGGCATTCTTCCCGGTTTCCCTGTACTTGATGGCGTTCAACATGTTCATAATTAGGTGTCTTAATGCAAAAGAAAAATAAACCATCCGTCTCTTCATATGATCCACTTCCCGCATAGCCAGTTACACTAATGCAAATCTCCGAACCACTAATCTTGGCTAAACCATTTGCCATTTCTTCAGCAACTTGATAGGAAACAACGCTATGCTTGTCAATCGTGCGTGGGTTTACTTTAAGAATTTTTATCTTTGCTTCAGGGCTATAAGTAACATAACTTTCACCAATAGCATTTGATGCCCCGCTAACACCGATTAAACGTGATATTAGCATGCCACCCGTACATGATTCGGCTGCGCTCAAGAAGATTTCATGTTTTACTAGTAAATTAATTATCATCTTTTCAAGTGATAGATTATTATCGCCAATAATATACTCTTCATAATATTCTTTAAACATTAATGTATCAGCCATGAAGTCTACTTCACTAGTACTACTTATGGTATATCTAATTGTATTTAAATTAACCGTTGTATTGACACTTCCTTTATATTTAAGAGGCGGTAAACTATTGTCTAAAAGTACAAAAGTTTCCGAATATTGTTGAGCATTTAAGTATTCTGTTTTAGTTAGTTCATACCAACATTCATGAATTTCTTTGTTGCTTTTATTATCATTACTACTAATGATTCCAACATAACGCATATTACACTTGGTCATTACCCGGCCAGATGACGGATTTTCCATATTATGACAGCAGCACAAGGTTTCATGATCAAGTGTTGTAAAAGCATATTTTATGATGGCATTCAAGGCTTCGGTCGTAATTCCTCGATTCCAAAAGTGACGACTGATACAGTAACCAATCGAAGCCTTTTTCAAACGTTCATCGCGGTTATACAAAGCAATTGAGCCAATAGCGTGCTTGGTTTCTTTTAAGACAATTGCTAGATTTAAGGAACTAGCCGTATCATCAATAAAGCGTCTAATAACTTCTAAGCTCTCTTCAACATTTTGATGGGTTGTCCATCTTAAATACTTTGTTACAATATCATCACTAGCCCAAAAATTATACATGTCATCTGCATCGCTTAAGTTAAAATTGCGAATAATTAAGCGTTCAGTTTCAATGTAAACTGGTCCTTTTGTAAATATATTAATCATATTCTGACCTCCGCCTTTTATTATATCACTTTTTACTGCTTTTAGAAAAGAAAAAAAGAAGAAAGATAAAGCCCGTGCCTAAGCACGGGACTTGATAAGTAAATTTAATTATTATTTGTGACGTTTAAAAACAAATGCCATAACGGATGCCATGCTAATCATTAAAGCTACGAAAACAGCTGACTTTTTCTTACAGCCTTTTTCAGTATCTTTTGATACAGCTTTTTCAACAGTAATTGCAAGCGTCGCTTTTACGCCTTCTTTCGAAGTAATTGTAATTGTTGCATTGCCTTCAGCAACAGCTGATATCACACCATCACTAGAAACAGTCAAAACATTTTCATTACTTGACTCATAAGTAAGGGTAGTTTTTGTATCAGCAGGGTTATAAGCAACCACAATATTTTGGGTAGTACCAACGGTCATCTTCTCATTATTAACCGATGGTAATAATTCACTAGGGTAAGTAGGTTTAGGAGCAGCAACAGTAATTTCTAGGGTTGCTGTAATACCTTCTTTGGTACTGACAGTTATTGTTGTTGTGCCTTCTGCTATTGCTTTAATACTACCAATGCTTGATACAGTAGCAACACTTTCATTGCTAGATGCATAATACAATATTGTCTTAGTTCCTAATGGAACATACTCAACGGTCATTGTCTGTTTAGTACCTATTTCCATGTTTTGATCTTTAACTGTCAGTACTAACTCTTCTGGATACTCTGCCTTAGTAGTTTTTAAACTATAATGATATACATCTGTATGATTATCCATTGTTCCATTCTTGGATACAATTGATACTTTAACATCATAATCAGTACTTGCTTTTAGCTTGGTGATATTAACTTCAGCAGAATCGCCTTTAAAGTACTCTTTAAAGTCACCAACCTCAACAATACCTTGGAAGAATGAACTTTCCTCATCTAGAATAGATACCTTAAGAGTTGCTCCATCTTGCTTAATATCATCAAAACTTAAATTACGAATTTTAGCAAATAAGTTACATGTTCTAGCTCTAACTGTAGTACCAATTTTCTCAACATCGCTATTTTTTAACTTGTAACTAATATTAGCATCTGTAATTGCGTTTTGCTTAATGTTTTCAAAAGTGAGCGAATTACCAACAAACTCTCTTTTTTCACCATTAACTGTTGCATAAATGCTTTCAACATTTTCTCCAACATTTGCTAAAGTTATTGTGAAATTATGATCTTGAACATCTGTTTGACTAACATCAAATGGTTGACGATCAACAACTACTAAATTAGCATTAGCAACACGACGTTCGCGACCATCAGAAGGTGAGTTAACAATATCATACCCGCCTTTATTATTAGCAACTATCATACATGATGATCCACCACCATCATAGTTAAAGACATTATAACCATTATACATTGTCTTGTAGAAATTAGCCATGTCTTCATAGTCCATACCAGTCTTAAAACTTTGACGACCATCAATTACACTTAAGGCAAATGAACCATCTTCTTTGATAACAAAGGCTGTACGTGGGTGAATTTCACAATTAATTTCATTCCAATGCCCAAATGTACCAGGATATACTTCACCATTGCGAACAATACGGAAATAATATGTTGTACCACCAATTGCATTAGTGAAATCACCTAACAACTCATATTGAGCAACTAATGTTTTGTCAGTAAGATCAAGGCTATTAAATGTGCTGTTATTGGATACAATGTAATAAGTTGTTTTGCCTGGTAGTATTTCGACGGCATCAACTTTACTTGTAAAAGTTCCTAATGCAAATGCATCACGCTCTACAAACGAACCAGTTCCTTTCGTTGAATCATAGCGAAGAGTTTTACCTTGCATCTTATATATTGTTGATCCACTAAATGTTAATTCTGTACCATTATAATTGGGGAAAATTATTGCTATTTCTCCAGCACCTGGTGCTTCATTAATTTTGTCAACATTGATGTTCAACATTGTTCTTGCCTGTCCTGTACCATTCCAATAACTAAGCGCTAATTTATCAGTATAGTTATTGTTATCATTCCAGTCATCAGTAAAATAAGCTTTCTTACCAGTTGCATCAAAGCCTAAGAAATAATCCCGAGGAATATAATCATGTTTAAATGCTGGTGCATCTGCTGTGCCTTGCTTATCTGTAACCCGGTAGTTTAAGCCATCACAGACTTGAACACCATCTAATTCACCAACATTACCAGCTAATGTGTCAGATAACCAGTTGTTAGTAGCAGCAATTACTTTTTCATTTGGATGTGTGCTTTCATAATCAGCAGCAATCGTCTCAAGAGTGTATGAGCCCCAGGCATTGTTAGCTTTATTAATTGACCATTGAACAACCCGAGCACTACTTTCATTAGGGATATTCAAAGTATAAATATCTTGTTGACGATTTAACATCTTTGATAAAGTGTTAAAATCGCTGGTACTAGTACCATGATATTTATCAAGAGTAACACCATACCCAAGATTAGTTGTTTCTAAACTAATTGTCGTCCAAGTGGCTTTGGCGCTAACACCAATAACCATTGTTAAAAAGCATGTAAATAAAACTAATGTAAAACTTAAAAATCTTTTCATGTCCTTCTCCTCTTTTAAATCAATACTATTTTATCACTTTTTATATATTTACTCAAGGAAATAGCGTAATGTAAATTAAAATGTAAATATTAGTTTAAAATACGTTACACAAACAATTGTTAATTATTAAAAAATACGTTATAATATTACTAGAGGTATTAATATGAATACAGTAAAAGGTGAAGTAACCAATCAAATAGAAATTACTAAAAGTGTCTTTATCACCCATATCAAACATGTTACTAGTGTTTCTGCTGCGAAAGCCTACATTGCTACAATAAAAGCAAAATACGCCGATGCTACCCACAACATTACTCTTTATATCGTTGGTCCCGGTGGTGAATATGGCCATTACAGTGACGATGGTGAGCCTAGCGGCACTGCTGGTATGCCCGCATTCGATGTTTTTCGCAAGAATAACTTAACCAATCTTGTTTGTGTGATTACTCGTTACTTTGGTGGTGTCAAACTCGGAGCTGGTGGTCTAGTGCGCGCTTATAGTAAAAGTGCAAGTGAAGCATTAAAGCAAATGGAACTAGTACCAATAATTGATTATGTAAATCTTACTTTATCTTTTGATTATTCTTACTACGCTCAAATTGAATTAATCTTAAGAAAATATGAAATTATTACCAAAACCTTTACACATGATGTTAACCTTCTTGTGCGGCTGCCTGAAACACTAATGGCAGCAACAATTAATGCTTTAATTGAACTAACCAATAATCAAATAAAGATTACAACCATTATGCCATCACCAGATGATGAGTTGGAAATAGCAGATTAGAAAAGACCTGATATCAGAACAATAGTTCTTATATTAGGTCTTTTTTTAATTACTTATTAATTGTCTTTTTGGGAAACAATAATAAAACGTTGGTTGTTTTTTGATATTCTAAATATGCAGGATTTTTAGCTAATTGATGCTTTTCAGCAAGCGGAATACTGATAAAGACAAAGAGTAATGTATTTAGCAATGGTCCTAAGAAAAGAATCCACATATTGTCAGCTAGTGATAACATTACTAAGTAGATGCCAAACCAGAAAAGAATTTCACCAAAATAGTTAGGATGACGACTTCTCTTCCACAAACCAACATTAATTAATTCATGATTCTTTCGTGTTTTTAAAAAACTATGCATCTGTAAATCAGCTAAAGTTTCAATTATGATTGCAACAATAGTAATTACAATACCTATTATAGTACTAACATTCATTGGTACTGTTGCACATACATTCATATATTCAACTACTGGCAACATCGTGCTAAAAACAATTAGCGTAGGCATTAAGTGAATACCACCAAAATTAATAATTGGCCAAAGCCGTGGGAATTTGTTTTTATAATGATCATAACGCCAATCTTGATGATTTAGGTTTTTAAAAGTCGAAAACCAATTAATTGTCAGGCGGATACCCCAAATTGCAATAAGGGCAATCATAACAAAACTCGCGGGATGAAAGTTGCTAATCGTTTTAGCAAAAACTATGACCATGACCAGCGGTAATACGCTCCAATAAGGATCGTAGACACTAGCATTTCGACAAATAAGGCTAAAGATAAAAATGACGATGGTTGCTACTACATCCGTAATTAGAAACTTAAGTAGTAATGAATCCATTGTTAGATTAATCCACACAAAATAGCCAGCCACAAATGCACATGCATATGCTATCAATATTATTATTAAACTTAATATTCGGTTTTCTTTTATCTGTTTCATATAATTCACCTTTTTATATTATACACTAAAAGAAAAAAAAGTCCTAATAAAATAATAACGAATTACGATAGAAAAGAAAAACCAAGCACTGCTTGATTGTTTATTTGATCTTGGTATTTTTCGTATAACGTAATTTTGTGGTATTACCACCACGCAAGTGTTTTTCCTGCTTATTGATTTCAAATAGCTTTTGTACCTCAATATATAGATTATAGTCTAAATCAATTAGGCGCTCTGATAAATCTTTATGAACTGTTGATTTTGAGCAGCCTATTCGCTTTGCTACTTGTCGAACATTACTTTTTTCCAAAAGCAATAGTTTCGCTCCTTGAAGTACTCTTTCTTTCATTGCTTCATCCATTTGCATCACCACTACAATATATGATTATTAAAGCAAAATATGTTTACATTTTAGTTAAAATATAGTAAAATAACATGAGGTCATTTTTATGAATGAATTAATAAATGCTGAAAAACACTATGTAACTTTAAATAACTACTTACAAGCAATATATCATCAGAAAGTTTATCGCATTGCCCTAAATGCGGGTTTTTCTTGTCCTAATCGTGATGGCAAAGTTGGCTATGGTGGTTGCATCTACTGTTCAGAGCAATTAAGCGGCGACTTCTCAGGTGATAAAGAACTACCATTCTCTGAGCAATTTCAAACTATTCAAAAAGTAATGGCTCATAAATGGGGTGATGGCTATTACATTGCCTATTTACAAGCCGGCAGTAATACCTACGGTAGTATTGAAAAACTCCGAAAGGATTACTATGAAATAATTAAACTAGATCCGAAGATTAAAATTCTTAGTATTGCGACACGGCCTGATTGTTTAAATGCTGATGTTATCGAACTTTTACAAGAAATCAGTAAAGAAATTACTGTTTGGGTTGAACTAGGCTTTCAAACAATGCACACCACAACTTGGAAATATATTAATCGTGGTTATCCGAACGAAGTATTTGAAAAAGCCGTTAAGGATTTAAAAGCAATTGGTATAACTGTTGTTGTTCATATTATTAATGGTTTACCGAACGAAACCGCAGAAATGATGATTCAAACTGTCAAATGGTTAAATCAACATCCAATTGATGGAATCAAGATTCATATGCTCCATGTTATGGAAAATACACCACTCGGTCATATATATAACAATAACCCCTTTCCACTTTTATCCCTTACAGAATATGTTGAGATTGTCGGTACTCAATTACGAAACTTGTCTACTAACATTGTAATTCATCGGCTATCCGGTGATGCTCCTATTGATAAGTTAATTGCCCCTAAATGGACAATTAAGAAGCTTGTAGTAATGAACGAAATTGACAAATATATGCGCAAGCATAATTATTACCAAGGTGATTTATGTACCAAATAATTGAATTAGCTCATAAAATGATTAAAGAAAGAATAAAAGAAGGAGACATTTGGATTGACGCAACTTGTGGCAACGGAAATGACACTCTGTTTTTAGCCTCACTAGTTGGTGAAAGCGGTCATATTTATGCCTATGACATTCAAGAACAGGCAATTAATAATGCTAAAAAACTAACTAATGCTTTTTCCAACATCACCTATATTAAAGCAAGTCATGAAACAATTACAGAAAGTAAAATTGATGGAATAATTTTTAACTTAGGTTATCTACCTCATGGTGATAAAAACATTACCACAAAGGCTAATTCAACTATTGCTGCTATAGAAAATTTAATAAGTAAATTCTTTGATAACCCCAACATGATTATTATTGTGGTAGTTTACCCTGGTCATGCAAATGGTCTAGTAGAAAGTACCGAACTTCTAGCATATCTAAAAACATTAAATGCTCACGACTATTTAGTGTCTCAATATTGTAGCCTAAATCAAAACCAGTCTCCTTATTTACTTAGTATTGTAAGAAAAAATTAAAGTACTACACTTTAATTTTTTTTAATATATTCTTGTTTTAAGTATGATAAATGTGGCAACAATATTTCGTAGGCTTCTTGATAGCCCTTTTCAATCATTTGTTCAATACTATCTTCATAGAAATTTAGTGCACCACCAAGAAAATTGCCTAAACCACCCCGAGGTGATATTTCTATTATTTTAGCTTCTGGATAAAAGCGTTTATCCTTATGACCCTTTTCATCTAAATAGACTACAATAATCGTATCGTATCCGGCATCATATAAAGGAAGAATTGGGGTATTATCGGTTATGCCACCATCAATGTATTTTTTGCCATTAAAAGTGACTTTTTTAAAAAGAAAAGGGATGGCAGCGGACGCACACATTAATGTTTTTACATCGTCAATGTTATGGTATTTTTGAACGAGAAAATATTCGGCATGCCTTGAGCCTTCTTTGGAACAAGTAACATAACACCGGCAATTGCCTTCTTGTAACTTTTGAACACTCAAATTAGCCTCAATAATTTTAGCGAGTCGTTCCGAAGATAATAATGGATAACGTCTCACATTGTCAATGGCATTTATACTAGTTTTTCCTAATACTTTTGTGACCGCTTTTTTTATGCGGCCTTTTTTAAGTTCATCTTTTCGTTCAAGTGCAGTGCTTTCCCAAATTGCCATGCAAGCTGAATATAACCGACCGGAAAACATCACCCCATTTAAGGCGCCAACTGATGTACCCGAAACACCAGTAATACGATTTTCTAACCCTAATTCTCTAAGAGCCTTCCAAACGCCCATTTCATATGCACCTTTGGCTCCTCCACCGCTTAATACTAAACCAATTCGATGCAGACTTAAATTTTCATTCATTATTACCACCATTTTTATTATATGCAAATAAATAAAAATTCTGCAATTAAATAACTAATTACAGAAACTTATTTTTATATTATTCTTTTAAGCGTCTTAGCAACCGTATCTTCACTTAATAATGTCACATTAGCAACTAAAGCACCTATAGCGATGGCCTCTTGCAAACTTTTATTAAGCACTAAACCACAAATAATGCCTGCTGTCATCGCATCACCAGCCCCCGTTACATTGACAATATCAGTAATCTCTTTAATATGATAGATTGCCTCAATTCCCTTTTCAAAATAATGAATGGGGTTTTTACCATCAGTTATCACTAAATTTTGTGCATTAATATTAGCACAATAAGCATCAAGCGATAAAGCCTCTAAACGATTAATCTTTAACAAATAGATGTTATTTAGATGTTTTTTAATCTTTTGTACCTTGGTTGTACTAACACCATCAACAATTATTTTCTTGTTATGATAAGTAGCAAATAGATAATCTATGGCATCACTATTCATATTAGTACCAATTACAATGTAATCAGCCTCATTAATAACACTTGCTAGACTCTTTAAAAATGGCACTGATAATTCATCAATAATTCTCGTATCACAAAGCGCCAACTTCATTTCGCCATGCTCATCATGAATTGCTAAATAGCTAGCACTATCGAGCAATGTCATTGGGGCAATAACTAAAACACCTAAATCAGTCAATTCTTTGCGTAATTGCTTACTAAGTTCATCACTACCAAGTGCAGTAATAAAAGTACATTTAACCCCTAAGCGAGCAAGATTTTCAGTTATGTTTCTTTCTACACCCCCAAAGCTAATTGAAATGCTTCCTGGATTAGAATCATTGGAAATCAGTGCACTAAAAGATTTACCAATGTAATCAATATTTGATGAACCAATTACAATAACTTTTTTCATTTTAATCACCCACTATATTCTACCAAAAAAACTTTACTTTGTAAAACAAAACAAGCAGTAATACTGCTTGAATCTGTTTTACTATTCTAAACTGGCTAATTCTTTACCAATTGCTTTTTCTGGATTCAAATGTTCATTGCCTTTTACAACCTTAAAATAAACATGATTACCAGCCTCTTTGTCCATTTCGGTTTTGCCACTTACACCAATCTTATCACCTTGGTTTACTTTAGTACCAACAGGAACACTAGTTTCACTTAAACCATAATAGTACGTTTTGATATCATCATCATGTTCAATTACTATATAGTTACCATAGAGAGGATTTTCTTTTACCTCGACAACGGTTCCGGTAGCAGAAGCAGATACATCAAAAGGTTGACCATCACTTTTAGCATAGGAAGTACCTACGCTAGTGCGGTAACTTGAACCATATTTAATTAATGCTTTCTCTTGTTCTTCTTTTGTGCCATCTTTTTCGTAGAATTTACGAACAATAACATATTGCATATTCTCATCAAAAGGTAATTCAAGTGATTCTTTTGTATTAGTATCTACTTTTTGATCACCTGGCACTACTGGCGGATTTTCTGGGTTATTCGGCTTAGGTTCATCAACAGGTGTTACCACCGCAGCGATAACTAATGCTAATACTAAAGCACCGACTACACCAACAAAGAAGAAAAATTGAAATTTATTTTGGCCAATTTTTTTAACCCAATTTTTCATTTTATCACCTCATGTTTATTATGAGA
>CAYJAQ010000046.1:0-10090 GCA_964368275.1 uncultured Staphylococcaceae bacterium | reverse complement strand
ACAAATCTAAATAAACACTTTTTTTATTTATGTCCTTGACATGGGGTACCTTTTACTTTCTACTTTTTAGTAGCTTTTATTTTTTTATTAGTAGCGGGTTCTTCATATGTCCATGTCAAATAGAAAAGCACGGAAATGACAGTAGTTATTACTAGTGCAATAGCGGCTTGCCAAGCAACTGTAAACATAATATAATTAGTATATCCAGCTTGTTGAAGAGCTTTAATATTGTCAAGTGTACCATATCCTAAATTAACATCATCTAAAGATGCAACAGTGTTAATTGATTTTTTAATTTCTGAAAGTGTTCCAGTAAGAAGGACCTTTACATCAGAAGCAGCTTTTTCATCATTTTCATCATATATGACTTCCATAATTGCAAAATGAGCAGTTCCTAATGTAGGGAACATTGCTGATGTGTCTGCATAACCATTTTCATCAGTAAATGTATAATTTCTAACAGGAGTTAAAGAATAAGCATAAGGAGTTTTTTCATCTTCACTTGAAGCAAGTGTTGCGTGAATATCGTAAATTGGATAACCAGCAGGGTAGGAATTGGAACGCTCAGAAGTAATAGCAGCAGATCCAGTAAGTGAAGTTTCTAAAAATTCATCTTTAAAGTAATCAATTGCATCCAATAGGTTTTGATAAGAACCATTTAGAGCATCACTATCGTCACGTACAGCTATTAATCTAATATTTGCAGGGTTAACTTTTTCATAGTTAATGTTATATATAAAGAAAGGATAATTAATATAAGGGCTATCACCATTAATTTCGCCACTTGCGTAAGACGCTAGTGAGAAGGCTTTATTCGTATCTTCATATACACCGTTTACTAATTCTGCTTCGGTTTGTTTTTCATAATCACTATATATCTTTAGGTTAGATATATTCTTTTTGTAATGTGACGCAGAGAACTTCATATAATTATCTATAGAAGTTGTTGTTTCTGCTTTGTTGTTGAAAATCGTTTCAACAAAGTTTTCTTGATTTTTTGTCCAGTTACCTATTAAGCCATATGAATACATGCCAATAAAGCCTGTAACAATTAGTGGAAACAATATGGCTAAAAGGAGAACAACAAACTTTTGTACTTTCATTGTAATACCTCTTCTCAAAAATTCTAGATGTATTATATCACAAAGGACGTTCTTTTTCAAACAATAAGGAATAAATAATTGCTACTTCACAAAAAGTTCATTTTCAAATCCAATTCATTTTTATACATTTTTATACATTTTGTACATTTTTTGCTTGACAAATGCATATAATAGTAATATAATAGAAGTAGGAGGCGTATAAAAGTGAAAATATCATGGATAAATAAAGAAGACTCAACTGGTGCTGTTACTATATATGACAATAACATTACACTTAGTAAACAAGCATCAACATTTTTTGAAGACGCATTTGCTGTAGCGATAGGGATTGATGGAGAAACTAGCAATCTAATAATTAAGCACGTAAGCAAAGAAGAGGCTGAATCACCGAAAACTGATCGAAATAGCTTACACAATATTTCAATCAAAGCGTCTTATGGCAGGATTACGGGAAAGAAAATAGTCGACGAAATAGCACACGTTTTAAAACTTGATTTCTCCACTCAGCAAAACTATAAGTTTAATGCAAAATGGAATACAGGGTATAAAATGCTTATAGTAGACACGAAAGGAGAAAGATAAAATGTTAAGTATATTTTTAGCAAATTCACAAAGCTTATACATTACAATGATAATTATATGGGTAATTGTTATTGCTGTGGCGATAATTTTGGAATCTCAAACATCTGAATTAGTTTCAATATGGTTTGGTGCAGGAGCTATAGCAGGTATTGTATGTGCATTAATGGGATTAAGTCCTGTTTGGCAATGTGTTGCTTTTGCATCATTATCAATTATCTTAGTAATAGTTACTAGACCTTTAGCGAAGAAACTTACTAGCAAAACAGAAGTAAAAACCAACGTAGACAAATTGATTGGTATGGTAGCTATAGTTACTGAAGAAATTCCTTTCGAAGGAAAAGGTACTGTGAAGGTTGATTACCGCGAATGGACTGCTGTAACTGATAAAAAAACCGGATTCACAGTAGGAGAACACGTTGTTATTAAAGATATTATTGGCAATAAATTATTAGTTAATGATATTGAAGAAATTGAAATAAAATAATAGGAGGAATATAATGAAAAATTTATTTTTAGCATTAACCGGAGGGCAAGCATTGCTTGTAGGTCTTGCAATTTTACTTTTAATATTAGCAATTATTATTATTGCCAATATTAAAATTGTTTCACAAACTAACGCATATGTTATTGAACGTTTAGGACGCCATCATGCGACATGGGGAACGGGAGTTCACTTTCTAGTACCTTTCATTGATCGTGTTGCTGAAGATGCTGGTGCTTTCACAGGTCCATCTGCTTATAACACTACATATTCACGCATTGATATGCCAAGAAAGATTGGTATTGTTAATTTAAAAGAACAGGTTATCGATTTTGACCCACAACCAGTTATTACAAAAGACAATGTAACTATGCAAATTGATACAGTTGTATATTATCAAATAACTGATCCGAAAGCATATGTATATGGCGTTTCTAATCCAATAAGAGCACTTGAAAATTTAACAACAACAACACTTCGTAATATTATGGGTGATTTGGATTTAGATGGAGCATTAACAAGCCGTGATATAATTAATTCAAAAATGCGCTTAATATTAGATGAAGCAACAGATCCTTGGGGAATTAAAGTTTTACGTGTAGAAGTAAAGAATATTATGCCTCCAAAAGATATCAGAGACGCTATGGAAAAGCAAATGCGTGCTGAACGTGAACGTCGTGAAGTAATTTTGATTGCTGAAGGTGAAAAACGTTCTGCCATTCTTCGTGCTGAAGGGGTGAAGGAATCCGAAATTTTAAGAGCAGAAGCCAAGAAAGAAGTGTTAATTCGCGAAGCAGAAGGTCAAGCTCAATCAATTATAATTGTAAACGAAGCTACCGCTAATGGTTTAAAGATGATCAAAGAAGTTGGAGTAGACCAAGGCGTATTAACATTAAAGGCTTATGAAACATTAGGTGTAATGGCTGATGGTAAAGCTACAAAGATTATTGTGCCTTCTGACTTACAAGGTTTAGCAGGTGTATCTGCATCTCTAAAAGAGTTTTTAACTGAAAAAGCTCCTGAAGAAGTGGACACTAAATAAAAGTAATATACATGGCATCTTAGTTATATTTAACTAGGATGCTTTTTTTGTGAAAAAACTAGATATTTTTTCTAAGCTATTAATAAATAAAATACCAATAACTGATGAAGCAATATTAAATATAATATGTCCAAAACTTACTAGCAAATTATCTGAACCTAAAGAGTCAAACGCTTCACAATATATATTAATAAAAGGAAAAACGAGAACGACGCCAATAACATTTAATAATAAACCCGCAATACTAAGCGTTTTTGCGTTTTTTCCTAAATTAACACTAGATATAAGAGCGGTAAATGTGGTTCCAATATTTGCGCCTAGCATAATACTAACCGCAAGATTGTCTGTAATAATCTTGGCAGCATACATTTTTTGTCCAATAGCAATTGTTGCTGAAGATGATTGCAATAAACCACTTATTATGGTGCCAGAAAAGATGCCTAATAAGTTATTGCTATTAGCTTTTGTGATAATCTCTCCAATAGAATTGTTGTTAGCATATTCTAAAAGTTGTATTTCCAAAAGATTTAAACTATAAAAAATAAAGCCAACACCTAAAATTATTTTACCAACAGCTAGAAAATCCTGCCGTTTAGAAAAAAGCAAAAGAAGGATACCAACAATTATTAGTATATATGAGTATTTATTAATATTAAAACTTGTTATTAATGAGGTTATGGTTGTACCAATGTTTGCTCCCATTAGTACGGCTATACTAGATTTTAATGATATAATGCCTGCAGTTAACAAACTCAATAAAATAGCGGTTGTTGCGGTTGATGATTGAGTTAACATTGTAAAGAAAGTTCCTACAAGTGCACACTTAAAATAAGATGATGTAACTTTTCTAATGACTTTTTCAATCTTTGCTCCCAGTGCATTATCTAGGCTATTACTTAAAATATCTATTCCATATAAAAGAATACAAACGTATGTTAATATCATTATCATATATATACCTCGTACAATTATATGCTAAAAATTACGAAAAAATAATTTTTCAAATGAACTAATTGCTAAAATCGACTATAAATGATATACTACATATATATAATAAGGAGTACAAACTATGTTTTTACCAATTTCTAAAGAAGATATGTTAGCAAGAGGATGGGATCAAGTAGATTTTGTCTATATATTAGGTGATGCATATGTTGATCATCCCTCTTTTGGTGCGGCTATAATAACTAGAGTTTTAGAAGCGTTTGGTTACAAAATAGGGATTATTACTCAACCAGATATTAATAGTGATGATGCATTTAGAATATTTGGTGAACCACGCTTAGGTTTCCTTATTTCATCTGGCAACATTGACTCTATGGTGAATATATATACATCAAGCAGACACAAGCGTAGTAAGGATGTATATTCAGAAGGGGGAATTGTTGGGAAAAGACCATTATATGCAACTAGTGTTTATTCAAAAATTGTACGAAGACTTTATCCTAATCAAACCATTATTATTGGAGGAATAGAAGCTTCTCTTAGAAGACTTGCACATTACGATTACATCAGCGATAGTTTGAAAAAGTCTATTTTATTAGAAAGTGATGCAGATATTGTTTCCTATGGCATGTCAGACAAAAGTATTGTTGAGATAGCGGATGCTCTTAATGCTGGTTTATCAGCCTGTGATGTTATATATATAAAAGGTACAGTGTGGAAAACTAAAGACGTAGAAAGACTTCCTCAAGATGCTATAATGCTGCCAACTTTTGAGGAATTGAAAAAAGATAAACTAAATTATGCAAAAAGTTTTTATGTTCAGTATACTAATACTGATCCGTACTCTGGACAAGTATTAGTTGAAAAATATGATGATATATATATTGTGCAAAATACTGCTCCTGAACCACTCGAACAATCCTACCTAGACTGGGTTTATTCTTTGCCATACGAACGAACTTTTCATTATATATATAAAGAAGGAGTACCAGCGATTGAAGAAGTAAAATTTAGTATAAGTATTAATCGCGGCTGCTTTGGTAGTTGTAGCTTTTGTGCTCTCGCTAATCATCAAGGCCGAATAATCCAATCGCGCAGCAAAGAGTCTGTCTTGGAGGAAGCTAAGAAAATGATAGAAAATCCTGATTTTAAAGGCTATATTCATGATGTAGGCGGGCCAACTGCTAATTTCTATCACAAAGCATGTAATAAGCAAGAAACAAGTGGTGCATGTGTTAAGAAGTTGTGTTTACATCCGGAAAAGTGTAGCAATTTGTTTGTGTCACATGATGATTATTTAGATATTTTAACTAGTTTGCGTAAACTAGATGGCGTAAAAAAAGTGTTTGTCAGAAGTGGTATTCGCTATGATTACTTAATGTACGACAAAAATGAAGTATTTTTTCGGGAATTAATAAAACATCATATATCTGGTCAATTAAAAGTAGCGCCGGAACATATTAGTGATCGGGTTCTGTGGTATATGCAAAAGCCGAAAAGCAGCCTTTATCGTAGATTTGTTGATAAATACTATCAATTAAATAAAGAATTAAACAAAGATCAGTATATTATTCCTTACTTAATGAGTAGTCACCCAGGTTCTACTATTGAAGATGCTATTCTTTTAGCAGAATATTTACGCGATGAAAAAATATATATTGAGCAAGTTCAAGATTTCTACCCAACTCCGTCTACATTATCGACATGTATGTATTATACTGGTGTGGATCCTAGAACTATGGAACCTGTTTATATACCTAAGACCAAGGAAGAGAAGGCCGCTCAAAGAGCACTTCTTCAGTTTAAAAATCCTCGTAATTATGATCTTGTTTACAAAACACTAATAAATGCGGGGCGCCTTGATTTAATTGGTAATTTATCTACTTGTCTAATACCTAGCAGAAAGCCTGCAGAAAAAAATTTTAATAGAAACACCCACAAAAAATAAGAGTTGTGGTATAATCAATTAAGAAGAAATCAAATAATATGAAAAATATTTAATAACATTTAATTTTTATTAAGAAAGGACTATCTTATGGCATACAAAGCGCTTTACCGTAGTTATCGTCCCAATACATTTGAAGAAGTTGCGGGACAAGAATATATTATAAAGACACTTAAACATGCATTAATTAATAAAAGAACTAGTCACGCATATATTTTTAGTGGACCAAGAGGTATTGGTAAAACCACCATTGCAAGACTTTTTGCTAAAGCATTAAATTGTAAAAATCTAATTGAAGGCGAACCTTGTAATGAGTGCTCTTCTTGCGAATCGATAATAAATAATGAAACCACTGATATTATTGAACTGGATGCAGCGTCAAATAATGGTGTGGATGAAATTAGAGCTATTTTAGAAAAGGTTAATTTCTTACCAAGCACATTAAGGTTTAAAGTATATATAATAGATGAAGTACATATGCTTAGTATGTCGGCTTTTAATGCTTTATTAAAGACATTAGAAGAACCTCCTGCTCATGTTGTTTTCATTTTAGCTACGACGGAGCCTCATAAAGTGCCAATGACTATTCTTTCTCGTTGCCAACGCTTTGATTTTAAGCCGCTTAACAATAAAGAAATTATTAATACATTACAAAGAATTGCTAAAAGCGAAGATATTGAAATTGAAAATGAAGCGTTACAAGCTATTGCTGAAGTATCAGAAGGTGGAATGCGAGATGCTATAGGTGTGCTTGACCAAGTAAGCTCATATAGTGATGGATACATTACAGTTGAAGATGTTAACAGCGTTACAGGCCGAATTGCTACTACAAAAATATTAGAACTAATGCAAAAGTTAAATGATAATGATGCAGGATCATCAATAAGATTAGTAAATGATTTGCTTGATGCTGGTAAAGAAGTGGGCAGATTGGTTCAAAGCCTATTACAACTTTGTCGTGATATGCTTTTATATCAAAGTGTTGGTCAAGAAGAAATGCAACGGCCAATCTTTGAAAATGAATTATTTAAAGAATTAGCAAGTAGTTTTGAGAAAAGAAAACTGTTTTATTTCACTGATATTTTAAATGAAGTTCAAAATAAGATTAGATATACTGTCTCACAACGAATCTATTTAGAAGTTGGTGTCATGAAAATGGCTACGAGTACTCGCGAAGATTATGCTACTATAACAAATAATGATAACCCTGACTCTGCTAATTTTTTAGCAGGTGAATTTGAAGATCAAATCAATTCATTAGAAGGACGCATCAATAAGTTAAAACAAGATGTGATAAAATATGCAATTCCCGAATTTAAAGAAGAAACACGCGGTAAGATCGCCTTTTTAGAAAATGTTTCTTCTAAATTTGTGAATCTTCCTTCTGATTTAGAAGAGAGAGTAGAAAAATTAGAAGAAAATACAATTGTTCATAATGATGAAAACATTATGCATGTCGATGAGCGGCTAGTTGAACTTCAAAATCAAATAGATACTATTCGAACGGCTACTAATGTTGAAATTGCATCAGTTACTTTAGAAAATATTGAAAAGCGTTTATTATCACTTGAACTTGAAGAAAAAACTTTTGTCGCTAATGATAATACCGAAAATGACAGTAATTTAATTAATCGTATTGGCGAATTAGAAGAATTATCGCATTTGGTACTAGCTCAGTTTGATGAGGTATCAGTTAGAGTAAAAGAATTAGAAAACAAAAATAGCACAATAGAACTAGAAACTACTGAACCTAATTTATTTAATGTTAATGATGAAAATGAGATTAATGAAATAAAAGCTAATTATGCTTTATTGGACAGTCGTATAACTGAGATTAATAATGTTACCACACAACTTAAGAACGATATTCAATCGTTTAGCAATAATAATGCAGTTGATACAGAACTTAGTAATACTGTTTTGAATCTAGTTAACCAATTAGAAGAATTGAACATATCTTCGGAAGAATTGACACAACGATTAGAAACTATTGAAAGTAAAGTTAAAGAAAACTATAAAGAAATTCAAAAACGACCTAATCCATTTGGCCGTGAATCGGAAGAACTTAAAATAGAAGTTGAAAAGAAAGAACTAGTAGAAAATGTAATAGTAAAAGAAGAACCGCCAAAAGTAATAGAACCTATGGTATTAATTAAAGAAGAAAAGGAAACGCCTGTTATTAGAAAAGTTGAAGGAAAGCCTCTACAAGAGCAACAAGTATCTAAGTTCTCTGATGATACAGCAAAAGTATATGATATAAGAGTGATTGAAGATATATTGCATCAATCGCGGATGCCTGCTACACGTGAGGAAAAACAACGCATATTAGCAATGTGGAGTCATCTTGGTGATCGAGTTGGAACGTCTCTTTATTCCATTGCTCGGCAACTTATGGATGGTATGTTTGTGGTAAATGGGGAAACGCATTTGATTATTGTTTATTCTAATGCGACACTATGCAATCACATTATGTCAGAAAAAGTTCACTTTGACGCTAAACAAATACTAAAGATTGCTTTAGGGCGCGATTATGATTTCATCGCTTTGCCCGAAAATACATGGCAAGAAAAGCGTAATGAGTATCATGGACAATATAATATGGGTATAAAGTATCCTAAGTTAAAACCAATTAATAACCCGGAACTAAGAGTTATTAATATTATTAAAGATAATTTTGTGACCAACAAATCTGAATCATATATGAAAGCTGAAGAATTGTTTGGTAAAAACTTGATAAAGGAAGAAAATTAATATGAATCAACAAGCAATGTTAAAAAAAGTTCGTCAGATGCAAAAGGAAATTGAACAAACTCAAGCAGAGATTGCTGAAAGTACTTTTACAGCTTCTGCTGGCGGAGTTGTTACAGTTTCTATGAAAGGAACAAAAGAACTAGTTAATGTAATAGTTAGTGATAATTTTACAATTGACACTAAAGAAGATACGGAGATGTTAGGCGAAATGGTCGTTGCTGCTTGCAATCAAGCTTATCGTGAGATTGAAAAGACAACTGAACAAAAAATGAGCAAATATCAAGCCTTCTTAAATAGTATGGGTTCTTTCCTATAATATAGATGGATGAATTAAGATTTTTAGAACCATTAATTAGTGTATTTGAAAAATTACCCGGAGTTGGTAGAAAGTCAGCTACCAGATACGCATTTTATCTAGTTGAGAAGTTTAGTGATGAAGATATTGAAGAAGCAATAAAAGCTATAAGTGAAGTTCATGACAATATTAAACATTGTAGTAAATGCAATATTTTAACAGATAAAGAAGTTTGTGATATATGTAATAACCCCGTTAGGGATAGCAGCAAAATTTTGGTTGTTAGAGATACCAAGGATGTTATTTCATTAGAAAGAACAAAACAATATAATGGTTTGTATCACGTCTTGGGTGGTTTAATTTCACCATTAGATGGCGTAGGCCCCGATGATATAAATGTAGATTCATTAGAAAATCGTCTAAAAAAAGATGATATTCAGGAAGTTATTTTGGCAACTAGTTTTACGCCTCAAGGCGAAACAACAGCATTGTATCTTGAAAGAATCTTGAAAAAAGAAGGACTAACAATAACAAGAATTGGATATGGAATACCTGCTGGAGGAGACATTGAATATGCCGATGAACTAACACTCCAAAAGGCACTTGAATCAAGAAATAAAATATAGGAGGCATATATGTTATCAACAAATTTTATGCTAGTTTTTTTGGGAGTAGTTACTGACTGGATAGATGAAAAGGCCGCTCAATTAGTATCGTGGGTATTAAGCATGTTCTTGGGACTACCTGGGTTGATGCAAGCACTTATTCTAATAGCTGCAGCTATTCTAATTGTCTTTGGCGCGATTGCTGTAATTAAGAAATCAGCAAAATTAATTATTATTCTAGCAGCAATATTTGTCGTCTTGTTTGTAATTTGGATTTTTATTTAATAGGAAATAATTATTTAACTAAAAATAATTAAAAGAAAAATAAGCCACTTTAATAG
>CAYJAQ010000045.1:0-10159 GCA_964368275.1 uncultured Staphylococcaceae bacterium | reverse complement strand
ATATAATATAAGGAATATACATAAATAAATATAAAAAAAGATGCATTTTGAATGCTGTTTTTGAAAAACGTAAATTTTTATATAGGAAAAAATCGCTTGACAATAATTTGCGTTTTTTCTTCTTTTTTTATGCTAAAATAAGTCTAAAAAGAGCGCTTAAAAAAATAATGCTTTTAGTGGCACAAAACTGTAAAATGTGATATAATATATTTGTATAAAAGAGGTGCTTATGAACGATATAAAAGTGGTTACGGAGTACATAGAATTAGGGCAATTTTTGAAGTTTATTGGCAAAATTGTTAATGGTGGCGAGGCAAAAAGCTATATTTTTGCACACAAAATTACTATAAATGGTCAAAGAGAAGACAAAAGAGGCAAAAAAATATATGCTAATGATGTTGTTTGCATAGATAATGAGAAATATAGGGTGGTGAAAGGCAATGATTATTAAAAGAATCTATTTGGAAAACTTTCGGTGTTATGATAGCAAAACAGTTAGTTTTTCCCCACAACTTAACATTATAATAGGGTCTAATGCTACTGGAAAGACCTCTATTTTAGAGGCAATACACGTTTTATGCCTAGCAAAATCGAATAAAACAGCTAATGATTTTGATTTAATTAGAATAAATCAAAGTGGATATGCCGTTAGAGGGGAACTTACAAACGGGCGCACTAATGATGTTATAATTATTCAATATGCTAATCGACTAAAAAGGGTGAAGAAAAACAATGTTGCTTATAAGCATTTAAGTGATTATATAGGTTATGCCAACGTTATAATTTATTCCCCGAACGACTTTGGTATTTTCTCCGGCGGAGCATCCTTACGAAGAAGATTTTTTGATATTGTATTTTGTCAAATATCGAAACAGTATATGAGTTCTTCTAGCGAATATAAACGATTGCTAAAAGAAAGAAATCTATTGCTAAAGGAACTAAGCATAAAAAACGACAAGAACACTAAAAATTTATTGGACATAATAACTAAGCAATTGGTCGAACAAGGCAAGAAAATTATTTCCATGCGACAAAAGATAATTAAAAAAATAAATGATAGTTCTGCTACTATACATCGAAATTTGTCTGCAGGGAAGGAACGCCTGGAAATTAGATTTATTCCTAATGTAGAAATAAGTGAGTATGAAAGAGAATTAGAAAATTCAATAAATGAAGATTTAATGAGAGGACAAACTCAGGTAGGCCCTCATCGCGATGACTATATTTTTATTATAAATAATAAAAATATAGGCGATTATGGATCACAAGGGCAGCAGAAGAGCGCTATATTAAGCGCTAAGCTTGCTTGCATTGAGTTAGTAAAAGAGGTAAAAGGAGTGTATCCCATTGTTCTTTTAGATGACGTTTTCAGCGAATTGGATAAAGCAAGACAAAATCAATTGCTAAGTGTCTTAAATAAAAAGGCACAAACAATAGTATCAACTTCAACAATTTCAGATATTGAACCTAATATATTAGAAAAGGCAAATATTATTAAATTAGAAGAAAGAGGTGAGCAATGATGGAACCAGATCAAATGGCACCAAACAACTCATACAATGCGAGTAGCATACAAGTATTAGAAGGATTAGAGGCTGTTAGAAAAAGACCTGGTATGTACATTGGTACTACCAGCTTAAGAGGACTGCACCATTTAGTTTGGGAAATAGTTGACAACTCTATAGACGAGGCTTTAGCCGGGTACTGCAATGCAATAAGTGTGGAGCTATATGGGGAAAACTTAGTCAAGGTTGTGGATAACGGAAGAGGTATGCCAACAGATATTCATCCGAAGACTCATGTATCATCAGTTGAAACAATATTTACAGTTTTGCATGCAGGAGGAAAATTTGACAGTAAGAGCTATAAAGTGTCTGGCGGTCTTCATGGTGTAGGCGCATCTGTTGTTAATGCACTTAGTGAATGGCTAGAGGTTTATATTAACCGCGAAGGTAAACAATATTACCAAAAATTTTGTAGAGGAAAGTGTGAAGAACCACTAAAAGTAATTGGAACTTCATCTCACACTGGAACAATTGTTGTATTTAAAGCAGATAGCGAAATATTTAAAGAAACAGTTACTTACGATTATGAGATATTAAGACAAAGGGTTCAACAACTCGCCTTTTTAAACAAAGGTTTAAAAATTAGCATTAAGGATTCTCGTAATCCTAATGCCATAAAAGAAGCAAAATATTGTTATGAGGGGGGTGTAAAAGAGTATGTTCACTTCCTAAACAAAGGAAAGGCCGTTTTACACGACGATATTATATATTTGGAAGAAGAAATAGAAGGCACACAAGTCGAATTAGCATTTCAATATACTGAAGATTATTCTTCCAATTTGTATTCATTTGTTAACAACATCCATACCCAAGAGGGTGGAACACATGAGGAAGGATTTAGAACCAGTCTTACTAGAATAATAAATACTTATGCAAAAAATGCTAATATTTTTAAAAAAGACGAAAGTTTATCTGGTGATGATGTAAGAGAAGGATTAACAGCAATTGTTTCTTGCAAAATATCAGAGCCACAATTTGAAGGGCAAACTAAGACAAAACTAGGCAACTCAGAAGTGCGCAGAATAGTATCACAAGTAATGGGGGATAAATTTGATGCATATTTAAAAGAAAACCCAGGTAGTGCAAAAGCAATAATTGAAAAAGCTCTATTAGCATTAAGAGCGAGAATAGCTGCAAAGAAAGCACGTGAAGCCACAAGAAGAAAAAGTCCCCTTGACTCGTTGGGTTTTGCTGCTAAACTTGCAGATTGTCGAACAAAAGATCCAACAATCGCAGAAATGTACATAGTCGAAGGTGATTCAGCCGGTGGTTCTGCAAAACAAGGAAGACAAAGTTTTTATCAAGCTATTCTTCCACTTCGTGGAAAGGTTCTTAATGTCGAAAAGGCACGCGCTGATAAAATATTTAGTAATAAAGAAATCATTTCAATGATACAAGCTATTGGGACTGGCATTCAGGAAGAGTTTGATATTTCTACTGCTCGTTATCACAAAATAATTATTATGACCGATGCCGATGTCGATGGCGCCCACATTCGCACCCTGCTATTAACCTTCTTTTATCGCTATATGCGGCCTTTAATAGAGCATGGCTATATTTACATAGCTCAGCCTCCATTGTTTAAAATTTCGCAAAATAAGAGGGTAGAATACGCTTATACAGACGAAGAACTAGCTGAAAAACAAAAGCTCTTTACCGGAAAGACAAACATTCAGCGATATAAAGGTTTAGGAGAAATGAACGCGGAGCAACTTTGGGATACTACTATGGACCCTAAAGCAAGAACTTTGCTACGTGTAAATCTAGAAGATAGTATTGAAGCAGATCGTATATTTAGTACGCTAATGGGTGATGATGTTGAACCAAGAAGAGAATTCATTGAAGAAAATGCTGTCTATGTCCAAAACTTAGACATTTAGTAGGATGGTGAAAGTATGAATGAAGATAAAAATAAATTAACTCCCGAGAAGGAACACGAAGAAACCATCCAAGCTGCGAGTGTTGTCGACATTAATATCAACAACGAAATGCGAAATTCCTTTCTTAGCTATGCAATGAGTGTAATTGTATCAAGAGCGTTGCCCGATGCTAGAGATGGAATGAAACCAGTACATCGTAGAATTTTGTATGCTATGAATGAACTTGGAGTATACAGCGATAAGCCACATAAAAAGTCAGCACGTATCGTAGGTGACGTAATTGGTAAGTATCATCCACATGGGGATACAGCTGTTTATGAGGCTATGGTAAGAATGGCACAGGAGTTTAGCTATCGATACCCATTAGTTGATGGCCATGGTAATTTTGGATCTATTGATGGTGATGGCGCTGCTGCGATGCGTTATACCGAAGCAAGAATGTCAAAAGTCGCAGCAGAGATGCTACGAGACTTAGACAAAAATACTGTTGATTTTCAAGATAACTATGATGGTACTGAAAGAGAACCGGTGGTTCTTCCTGCAAGATACCCCAATTTACTAGTAAATGGAGCATCTGGTATAGCGGTAGGTATGGCAACTAATATTCCTACCCATAATCTATCTGAAATAATTAATGGAACATTAGCTCTTATTGAAAATCCTAGTATTTCTATAGAGAGATTAATGGATTATATTCCAGCCCCTGATTTCCCTACTGGTGGAATTATTATGGGTATGCAACAAGTAAAAAAAGCATACCTAACTGGAATGGGTACAATTACAATTAGATCAAAAGCAGCAATATATCCAATGTCTAATGGAAAACAAGAGATAATTGTTAATGAAATACCTTATCAAGTTAACAAAACTAAGTTAATGGAACGTATTGCTGAATTAGCAAGAGAGAAAAATATTGAGGGAATAACCGATTTAAGAGATGAATCTGATCGTAATGGAATAAAAATTGTTATAGAGTTGAAAAGAGACGCCAATGCAAGTGTAATTTTAAATAATTTATATAAACATACACAAATGCAAATAACTTATGGCATAAATATGATAGCCCTTGATAATGGACAACCTAAGTTAATGAATCTAAAACAGTTGTTAGAATGTTATATTGAACATCAAATCTCAGTTATAACAAGAAGAACACAATATGATTTAGATAAAGCAGAAGCAAGACTTCATATTATTGAAGGATTATTAAAAGCTTTGGCAAACATAGATGAGGTTGTTAAAGTAATTAAAGAGTCTTCTACACCTGAAACTGCTTCAAAAGCCTTGATGGATAACTTTATTTTGACTGAAATCCAAGCCAAAGCAATTCTTGATATGCGTTTACAGACTTTAACTGGCTTGCAAGTTGAAAAATTAAAAGAAGAAGAAAAGCGATTAGTCGAATTAGTAGAGCATTTACAAGCAATTTTAGCTAGTCATGATTTAAAAGTACAAGTAATTGTTGATGAATTGACTGAAATTCAAAAGAAATATGGTGACGATCGTAAGAGTCAATTAGATATGAGCAGTGACTTAGAAGTAAATGATGCTGATTTAATTCCTCAAGAAGATGTTATTATTACAATTACAAATAAAGGCTATATAAAGAGAATGGGTGTGGATATATATCGTGCACAAAAACGTGGTGGCAAAGGAATGATAGGCACAAAGATGCAAGGTGATGACTTTGTCGAACGAGTTATATATACATCTAGTCATGATACACTATTGTTCTTTAGTAATTATGGCAAAGTATATTCGTTGAAGGCATATCAAATACCTGCTGCAAGCCGTATATCCAAAGGTCTTCCATTAGTTAATTTATTGCCATTTGACGGCCAAGAAAGTCTTGCTGCTGTTATCAATGTAAAAACTATTGAGCAACCAGGTATATATCTAATGTTTGCTACTAAAAATGGTATTAATAAGAAAACTGAATTAACTCAATTTAGAAATATCAGAAGTACCGGCATTAGAGCTATTATTTTGGCAGATGATGATGAATTAATGGAAGTTGCTTTAACAGATGGTACTAAAGATATTGTTGTTGGTGCATCTAATGGTAAGGCAGTTAGATTTGATGAATCATTAATAAGACCTACCAATCGTGCCGCAAGCGGGGTAAGAGGCATTAAAGTTGCACCTGGAGAACGTGCTATTGGTATGGTTGTTGCTGATTCTGAAGATGATGAGATAATGATTATGACCTCTAATGGTTATGGCAAACGTACTAAGGTTGAAGCTTTTAAAGCAAAAGGTCGAAACGGTAAGGGTGTTAAATTAATGAATCTTACTGGAAAGAATGGCACACCAGTTTGTATGCAAATCGTAAAGGGTGACGATGATTTAATTATTATTACCGATAAAGGTATGGTTATTAGAACACATCTAGATCAAATTTCAACAATTGGTCGCGATACCCAGGGTGTAAGAGTAATAGCTCTAAATGATGGTCAATCTGTTGCGTCTATTGCAATTGTTCCACGATCTGAAGATAATGATATAAATGATGAATATGAAGAAGAAATGGAACAATATGAAGAAGTTGAAGATGACAATATAGATGATGAAGACAAGAGTTATAAAGATAGCTTATTAATTGAGGTCGAAGATGACGAAGAAGACGACTCATCTGAAGATGAAGACGATGATGAAGACAACTTCGATGTATAAACCCTTGACATTAAACAAATAATATAATATAATTTAGTAAATTAATAAAACCAATGAATAGGAATAGTAACTAATCACAATTGGAATAGGGAGCTGACGGTTAGTGGAAGTCAGAGCAAAGTATTTAGTGAATCTACCTAGGAGGTGACCTTGAAAAAGGCTCCGGAATATAGACCGTAATCTATTTAAGTGAGAGGTAACTCTAAAAAGGGTGGTACCGCGGACTAGAAAAAGAGTTCGTCCCTGTTGTTTTGCAGCAGGGACTTTTTCATAATTACAGATTAAAGGAGTAAATAATATGTTAGACATAAAATTAATTAGAGAAGACGTTGAAGAAGTAATTAGAAGACTAAACACAAGGGGTGGAGATTTTAGTTATCTTCGCGAAGTTAAAAAGCAAGACGAACAAAGAAGACAAGTATTAACAACCCTTGAACAACTAAAAAATGAAAGAAATGATAAAAGCAAACAAATTGGGTTATTAAAACGCAATAAAGAAGATGTAACTGAAGTAATGAAAAGCGTTGCTTATATCGGCGATGAGATAAGACAACAAGAAGAATTAGTGAAGGAATTAGAAGATAAAATTCGCGATGCAATGCTAAACACTCCTAACTTAGTTAGTTTAAATGTAAAGGTTGGCAAGGACGAAACTGAAAATCGTGAGATTAAACGTTTTAAAGAACCAACTAAATTTGATTTTGTTCCTAAAGATCATTCAGAACTTGGTGAAAAATTAGGTATACTAGATTTTGCAAGAGCTGCTAAAGTTACTGGAGCGCGTTTTGTCTTTTATAAAGGACTAGGGGCAAGGCTTGAAAGAGCTCTAATATCGTTTATGATGGATTTACACGCTAATGAACAAGGATATACTGAACTAATACCTCCATATATTGTGAATAGAGCAAGCATGTTGGGTACTGGACAATTTCCAAAGTTTGAAGAAGATGCTTATAAAGTACAATCAGATGAAGAAGATTGGTTCTTAAATCCTACTGCAGAAGTTCCTACTATCAATATGTATCGTGATGAAATTCTTGAAGGAGATGCTCTTCCACAAAAATTCACATCATTTACAACTGCTTTTAGAGCAGAAGCAGGTAGTGCTGGAAGAGATACAAAAGGAATATTAAGACAACACCAATTTAACAAAGTTGAGTTAATTAAATTCACTAAACCGGAAGAATCTTATGATGAGTTAATGAAAATGCTAGAAGATTCCGAAGAAGTACTAAAGAGATTAGACATACCATATCATGTTGTTGAATTATGTACTGGCGATATGGGGTTTGGCATGGCTACAACTTATGATATAGAAGTATGGCTGCCTAGTCAAAATATGTATCGTGAGATTGCTTCTATAAGCAATGCGGAAGACTATCAAGGACGCCGCGCCAATATTAGATTCCGTCGCAGCAAAGATGCCAAAACTGAATATGTTCACACATTAAATGGTTCTGGTCTTGCTGTGGGAAGAACAGTTATTGCAATTATGGAAAACTATCAACAAGCTGATGGAAGTATAAAGGTTCCGGAAGTATTAAAACCATACATGGGAGTAGACTATATTAAGTAACAAAAAAGAGTTCTGTGCGAATAGAACTCCTACTTTACTATATGGTTGTATAATTGAGTTAGCTTATCAAAGTCTGGCTCATGAGGTGACTCTTTGAAATAGCACTCATCATTACCATAACGCGGTATTAAGTGAAAATGTACATGCTCGACAACTTGTCCGGCGAGTTTTCCACAATTATTTAATACATTTAAGTCATTGACAGGTAATTTTACCTTTAAAATATTCGAAACAATTACAATAGATTCCATAAGTTCTCCGCAGATATCTTTTGGTAAATCAAAAAGATTATCAACGTGTTTCTTAGGAATTACTAAAGTATGACCTCTAGTATTTTGAGAAATATCAAGAAAAGCTAAGGTATTAGTTGTTTCGTAGATTTTATAAGAAGGTATTTCACCATTAACAATTTTGCAAAATATACACATAATAACCTCCGTCATATATATTACAAGTATATTTTAGCAAATAAAATGAAAATATTAAAGTGAATAGATAATTAGAAGGAGGAGTAATGCAAGAAAAAAATAATAAAACACGTAAATATGTTATATTAGCGTTGCTAATTGCTCTTTCGGCTGTTCTCTCATATTTTGATAATTTATTATGTAGAACAATATTCCCGGGTGTTATTCAAATAAAAATTGGTTTTGCTAATATTGCAATCATGTTAATAATATATAACTATCGTTTTTTAGATGGCATATTATGTGTTGTACTTAAATCGCTTATGGTAGGATTAATCTTAGGGGGAGGATTTATCACATTTATAATAGGTTTTTCGGGCTCACTTGTCAGTTTCTTGGCAATGTATTTTGCTCACCGTATTTTTAAAGACAAAAAATATATGCTCTTTATTGGTTTAATTGGAGGCTTTACGCACCCAATAGGACAATTGATTGCTGCAATAATTATATATGGTTGGCGTGATTTTAGTGCAAGTGCACTTTTTATGGCACCAATTATGCTTACTTCAGGAATTGTTACAGGTACAATGATAGGGCTGTTATCGCATCAAATAGATCAGCGATTAAACAAGAAAATACCCAATTAATTAAATGGGTATTCATAATCAATGTCTTCGTCAAATGCGACATATGATAAATAAATTGTTAATAGTAAATATGTAATTCCTGTTTGTTTATCTTTTAAGATAATATGATCCTTTCCAGCTTCTAATAATTCCCCTTTAAATACTTTTGAACCCCACTGGCTGCCTTCGAAATTCATATATATAGTAGCATTTTTACCTTTATTTAGTCTCAAAATATTCTCAATATAGGATTGCTCCGGGTAGTAAAAAGAAGGATTGTTGGATGGATAAGTTGGCGAATAGAAAGGTTGATAGTAAGGATTTTGTCCCATAAAATTTGAATACGGACTATATGGGTTTTGATAATTAATTGTCATAATCTAAAACTTAAATAGGAAATAATTGTTTATTAAAAATACCTATTTATATGCCTTTCTGTAAAGATTTTTTTGATATGCTAGAGAAAACTAATAGCAATTTTCACTTTCTATAGGAGAATAAAAACAATGTTTTTTATACTTTCCAGTATTCCACTGACCAAACCACTTTGCCTCACAGCCTTCATTGGAATTATAAAACCAAAGAGCTTTTGTGGCAGGGTAGAATCGTTCTCCATTTATTACTCTTTCAGCAAGTTTAATATCTTGCGGGCGAGCGGCTTGATAAAAGTATGATTTCAAAGTAGATTCAAAACCACCAGGATGTTGATAAACCATTTGATATATCGAGGTAATATTCTTAAAATCTAAACATTTCGCTCTAACGCGATTTACCCCAACATTACCGACCATTAACATTCCTAGGTTTCCTTCTCCTTCTGCTTCAGCTCGCATTAATCTTGCTAAAAGTTTGATTTCATTCTGGTTACATGCGATTACTGCCATTTGTTTCCTCCTAACATATCTAGTAGAGTATATGAACAGTATAATAGGAATATTACTTATTAAATAAAATATTTAGAAAGAGGTGCAAAATGAATTGTAATGGAGATTGTGGCTCGTGTGGACAAAGTTGTAAAACACTATGCCCTAAATGTAGTTCGATTGGTATGGAAGTGCCAACGATTACGGTTGCTAATTTAACATCACAAAAAGTAGATTTAAATAAGACTTATTTTTTGTGCACAGGAATAAAATGTGATGTAGCATATTTTGACGAAGTAAACAAAACAATTTTAACTGACGATGTAAAAGAACCAGTTTGGTATAAGAGCACCTATGACAAATATTTAATTTGTTACTGCCGTCATATATATCTTAAAGATGTTGTAAAAGCTGTTTTGTCACTTAATGGAAGTGATTCAAAAGCAGAAATAATAAAATATTTAGGAAAAGACCAAATACAAACTAACTGCTTATTAAATAACCCAACAGGAAAAAGTTGTGAAAAGTTGTTTGATAATGCAATTATTTATGCAATTAATATATATAAC
>CAYJAQ010000044.1:0-10231 GCA_964368275.1 uncultured Staphylococcaceae bacterium | reverse complement strand
ATTTTATGGTTATACTAAATATAGTTAATAGTTACTTTTTATTGTTTTTTGTTTTATTGAAGTTACTTTTTAACTTATATTATAAATTTGTTGTCTATTTAAAACTATATATTAAAATTAATAGTTAAAAAAGATATAATATTATTATATAAGAAACTGAAAGGCAAGGTGAATGCAATGAACTTTGGTACTAGAATTCGTAATGCAAGAGAAGATTTAGATTTGACACAAAAAGATATGGCTGACCAAATTCCAATGAATCAATCTAATTATTCCAAAATTGAAAGAGGTATCCAAGAACCTAGTCTTAGTCAGCTTAAGCGAATATCTGAAATTCTTAGAATAAGCATTGATGAGCTATTAGGCGTTAATCGCTCTATTTATGATGAGGAAAAGCTAAAAGCTTTTCAACATGAATTAGATGAACTATATAAAAAGTATTTCAATTAGATTATAATTTGACTAAAGCGTCTCAATTTTGAGACGCTTTTTTTATTAAATCTAATATTAGCCTATTGATCCACGCATTTCAAGTTTAATTAATTGGTTTAATTCAACTGCGTATTCCATTGGCAATTCTTTAGCAAATGGTTCAATAAAGCCCATGATAATCATTTCAGTTGCTTGTGCTTCTGTTAAGCCTCTACTCATTAAGTAAAACAATTGATCTTCGTTTACCTTTGAAACAGTTGCTTCATGTTCTATATACGAAGTATCATTCTCCACAGTATTTGTCGGTATTGTATCGCTTGTAGATATCTCGTCTAAAATTAAGGTATCACATTCAATATGTGATTTTGCATTTTCAGCTTTTGAAGTATGCTTTACGAGACCTCTGTAGTTTACTTTACCACCACCGCGGCAAATTGATTTAGATATAATTTGACTTGTTGTGTTAGGAGCCAAATGAATCATCTTTGCACCAGTGTCTTGAAATTGACCACTCGAAGCAAAAGCTATTGTTATCGTTGTACCTTTTGCTCTTTCACCTGCTAAGATGCAAGCGGGATATTTCATATTGGTCATTGAGCCTATATTACCATCAATCCATTCCATATGACCATCTGCTTCAACATATGCTCTTTTTGTAACTAGGTTAATGATATTGTTAGACCAGTTTTGAACAGTCGAATATCGGCAATACCCACCCCTCTTTACATATATTTCAACTACTGCTGCATGAAGTGAATCTTTCGAATACTTTGGAGCAGTACAACCTTCAACATAATTTAAACTAGCACCTTCATCTACAATAATAAGTGTTCTTTCAAATTGGCCCATTTGCTCAGTATTAATTCGAAAATAAGATTGTAGTGGTTTTTCTATCTTAACACCTTTAGGGATATATATAAATGATCCACCTGACCAAGTAGCTGTATTCAAAGCAGCAAACATATTATCAGTGTATGGCACAATTTTGCTAAAATATTCTTTTACAATTTCCGGATACTTTCTTACAGCAGTATCAGTATCGCAGAATAATACACCTAATTTTTCAAGTTCTTCAATTGTGTTATGATAAACTACTTCTGACTCAAATTGAGTAGATACACCAGCTAAATATTTTTGTTCTGCTTCCATAATACCTAGTTGATCAAAAGTATCCTTAATTTTATCAGGAACTTCTTCCCAAGAAGATTCAACTTTATCACTTGACTTAATATAATATGTATATTCATCAAAGTTAATATTTTTAATCTCTGGTCCAAAATTGGGCCATTTCATTTTAGCAAACTCTTGATACGCCTTTACTCTTTTTTCTGTCATCCATTCAGGTTCACCTTTATGAAATGATATTTGGCGAACAATCTCTTCGTTAATACCTTTACCAGTATCATAGACATTTTTAACTTCTGTATGAAATCCATATTTATAATCTGTTACAATATTGTCTGCTTTTTTATTATTCATGTACTTCACGCTCTCCGTCTTCACCGACTAATAATGCGCCTAATGCTTTCCATGAAAGAGTGGCACATTTAACGCGGGCAGGAAATTGTGCTACTCCTGCAAATGCGATTGCTTCATCTAATTCATCTTCATCACTTGGGGTTTCACCTTTAATTAAAGCGTAAAAAGCATTAATTGTTTTTTCTGCTTCGCTTATTGTTTTGCCTTTTATAATCTCTGTCATAACGGATGCGGATGCACAGCATATTGAGCATCCTGTCCCTTGATGACGCACTTCTTTTACAAGACCGTCTTCAACAAGCACTTGGATTGTAACATCATCTCCACACGATGGATTTTTAAGTCGCAATGAATGATATTTGCTATCTTCTTTTAAACCTTTATTGCGTGGGTTTTTATAATGTTCAACTATTACTTGACGATATAAATTATTTACTGAGTTCATTATTCCCACTCCTTAAAAAATGTTACTGCTTTTTGAAGGGCATCAATAAATTGATCAGCATCTTTATAATCATTATAGAAATAAAAAGATGCTCGTAGTGTTCCATTACATCCTAACCAACTCGTAATTAGTTGGGCACAGTGATGACCTGCTCTTAGTGCCACATTGCACTCATCAAAAATACTAGCGGCATCA
This sequence comes from uncultured Staphylococcaceae bacterium, assembly GCA_964368275.1. GTDB lineage: Bacteria > Bacillota_I > Bacilli_A > ML615J-28 > CAG-313 > CAYJAQ01. Next base: position 7,680 of record CAYJAQ010000044.1, on the reverse strand, counting down.
TGTGGATGAACATTCTCAATATTAAAAGATATAATACCAGTTTCAACAGTTTCATTGTATAATTTTATATTAGGGATTTGTTTTACTTTATCAATAACATATTTTGATAATTCATGTTCATGTTTAGCGATATTCTCCATACCAATGTTATTTAAATAATTAATAGCTTCTTTAAATGCTATTACTTCAGCTATTGCTGGCGTACCAGCTTCGAATCTATGTGGGGCATCCTTGTATGTGGCATCATATAATTCAACACCATCATTCATATCACCACCCAAAGCAATTGGATTAGTAGCTTGCAAGTATTGATACTTACCATATAATATGCCTAACCCGGTAGGCCCTAACATTTTATGGGCTGAAAAGGCCAAGAAATCAGCGTCAATATCTTTCACATCAATTTTCATATGAGGAGCTGCTTGAGCTGCATCAACAACTACTATAGCACCAACTTGATGAGCCAGTTTTATTATCTCTTTTATTGGAGTAATGTATCCCATTACATTTGACATATATGTAATAGCTACTATTTTGGTTTTTGATGTTAAAGTCTTTTCAAAATTTTCAATAGTAATGCGCCCATTTTGATTCAATGGAACATATTTTAGTATGGCATTGTTTTCCTTTGCGATTACTTGCCAAGGCATAACACTGCTATGGTGTTCTAATTCTGTAGTCACTATCTCATCACCACTTGCTATTTTGCTTTTTAACATAGTAGCTATCATGTTTAGTGAATCAGTAGCACCTCGTGTGAAAACAACCTCTTCAGTAGATGCATTAATAAATCTAGCTACTACTTCTCTTGTTGATTCATATTCCTCACTAGCTTTATAACTTAGTCCGTATACACCGCGGTGAACATTAACACCATATTGTTCATAATATTCAGTTATCTTATTTATAACACAGGTTGGTTTCAAAGAAGTCGCGCTATTATCTAAATAGGCTAACTTAGGATTATTCGTTAAAACGGGAAAATCTTTTCTTATTAATTCTGTGTTTATCATTTTTTCACCTACTTTAATTGGGTAGAGAATCTCTCTAATAATTGTTCCTTTAGTTTTTCAGCTTGACTATTACCAGCTGTTTTTATTTTATCTAATAGTGGCTGAACAAAACCCATAACTATTATCTTACGAGCTTCACTTTCATTTAATCCTCTACTCATTAAATAAAATAAATCTTCTTTATTAACAGACCCTATCGCTGCAGAATGTCCTGCTTCAACATCAAATTCATCAATGAATAAATTGGGTTGGGCAATAATCGATGCCTTGCGATCTAGATTAAGACCTTTAGCACTTTGACGTACTATTGCCTTTTTAGCGCCCTTGACAATAGTAGCATTATTATTCAAAATAATTTTGGCTGAATCTTTAGCAATAGCATATGTTTCTAGACTGCTACTAGTATATTCTACGGAATGATTAATGTTAATGTCACTATTAATAATCGCTGATTTATTAGCGAGATATACATTCATAATGTTAACAATAGCATTTGCCTTTCCCATATCAACCAATAGATCCATCTTGATATCTTCATCAGTAATAGCAACATTATATATGTTCACATTAGTATTTTCTGCTAAATTCACATGCATATAAAGTTCAGCGTTCTGATTATTATATGTTAGCAATTCTAAATTGCCACCTTGTTTTACCTGTATTTCTAGATTACATTGTTTTGCATCTAAAGCAGTATAAATAATTGACTCTTGATTTTTTTCTACTACAATGCTAGTAGCATCATTAATAAACTTTACATCACTTGCCATTATTTTTTTACCGCACAAGTACCAAGTGATGTTACTGTCTTTTTATTAGTAGCAATTTCAATACCTAATTCTTTTCGAATCCAATCGTATCCATCTTGGTCGACCTTTTCAATTAATTCTTTTCCACCTGACATTACAATTTTCCCGTTAATAAGAATATGTACAAAGTCAGGTTTAATATAATCAAGTAATCTTTCATAATGAGTTATGACTAAGGCGCCAAAATCTTCGCTCTTCATATCGTTGATATTTTCGCCAACAATGCGTAAAGCATCAACATCAAGACCTGAATCAATCTCGTCTAATAGAGCAAACTTTGGTTTTAAGATCTTCATTTGCAATATTTCATTTCGTTTCTTTTCGCCCCCTGAAAAACCGACATTAACATAACGATGTGGTAAATCAGAATTCATTTTCAATTCATTAGTAGCTTTATCTAATGTTTTGATGAACTTAAATAAAGAAATTCTCTCATCTTCTGGTAAACGTGCTTGGACGGCAGCCTTTATAAACTCTGAATTAGTAACTCCAGTAATTTCGCTTGGATACTGCATTGCTAAAAACAAACCTTTTCGGCTTCTTTCATCAACTGTCATTTTTAGAACATCTTCGCCATCTAAAAGAATTGATCCTTCAGTGACTTGATATTTATAATGCCCCATAATTGTTGAAGCTAGCGTTGATTTGCCAGTTCCATTAGGCCCCATAATAACATGGTATTCTCCAGTATTCATTTCTAGATTAACACCCTTTAGAATTTCTTTGTCATCTATTGTGACATGTAAATTAATTATTTGTAATTTTGACATATATTACACCTCATTATTCTTCAATTGTTAGTGAAAAATCATTTGTAAAACCAGCACTCTTTGTTACATCAAAAGTCGTAAAAATATTCTTATCTTCATCGATAAAGATTCCATCTAGTAAATCAGATTTATTTAAATATGCAAAGCTATCATCTTTGCCTAATGAAAATAAGGCCGTGGAAAGAGCATCACACATTGCTGAACTTTCTCCAATAATCGTAACAGAGAGTAAATTTGTATTAACTGGATACCCCGTAATCGGATTTAAGATATGATGATATTTCTTGTTGCCACTTATTATATATCTCTCATAAGTACCTGAGGTAACTACTGATGCATTTGTGGTGATAAACTTAACTAACGGTTCTCCACCGAAAGGGTTAGTTACAACTGTAGAAACTCCTTCAGGTTGCGTTACACTATCTCCTTGAATTACTACATTACCACCAAGGTTTATAATAAAGAAATTATACCCAGCAGAAAGTAAAAATTCTTTGATTAAATCGGCAGCAAAACCTTTCGCAATACCACCAAAATCTAGTTTCATTCCTTCAATGGGCAAATAAACTGTCTTATCATTTTCGTCTATTTCTAGCATACGATAATCAACTAAGGATTTTGCCTCTTCTATTTCTACTTCTTTTGGTATAGTGCAATAACTAGAAATGCTTTCAGAACCATCCATACAAAATTCTGCTTTTTTAGATATTTCCCACAAATCAGTTAATGCGCCTATTGTTACATCAAATGCTCCATCAGAAAGAGTTGAAACTTCATTGGCAATTTTTAATAATTTTAAAAAATTATCGCTAACCTTTGTTGATATTTTTTGACCACTTCGCTCATTGATTAGCATTGTGGTGGATTTGTCAATATTTTGTTGCTTCATATATATTGTTTGACTAACGGAGAATTCTTTTTCTACCTCTAGTAATATTTCAGAAACATTATTTAAATCCAACTCAACTTGCTTAGCCTTTTGTTTTGAATACTCTACAATAACAAAACTTGATGTATCTAAATAGCCATGATATTCTTTTCTAGCAACTAAAGTTTTATTACAAGCAGTTAGGGATAAAGTCAAAAATAAAATGAGAATTGTTAACCAAATTCTTTTCATCTTTTCCCTCCTTCTCTTTTTATTATTATATCATTTTTTAGCTTAATACGCACTTGATATGCAAATAATTTATAACAAAGAAAAGAAGCCCCTCTTAAGTAAAGAGGGACACTTATTTATGATATTTTTAGATTAGGTTCTATTTTTATCCACAAAGATACTAGTTCTTGTTCTCTTAAAACCATGATTACATTCTCAGCTATTGCAATACTATCATCTATTTTAGTACTACGCCGTTCACCAAAACAAAGCCAACCAGTTTTTTGATCATAATATACATCTTGATGTTTCATGTATTTAAACACACTATTTTTATTAGCTGTGTATCCATTAAAATCAATAAAGGCTTGAGCGGGTTTGCCGGTAGGTGGTGTTAACTTTCGGTAAAGCCAGACAGAACACGGTGCCATACCTGATACACCGAGTACTTTCTTGCTATTCGCATCAACCATAAGGCCAGCACAAGTAACACCTAAATGAAGTTGAATTCCTTCTAATATCGTAGGTTCAAATGTTTTACTTTCGATATTAAATGAAGTAGTAGGAGCGATGTACTCCCCTTCTTTGTATGTGCAAACAATACTAGCAGGAATAACCACTTCATGAATAGTTTTATTCTTTAGTGTCTGAAGATGTTTTAGTAATAACTCGGTTTCTTCTTGAAAATTGTATATTTCTTTGCGTGCTCTTTTTTTACTAAAATAACTGTTATACCAAGAAGCCGCTATAAACAATGTTAGCAAAAAGATACAGCCATTTAAGATATACGGATTTAAATCTTTTACAGTACTCCAGTATATTAATAGTGCCATAAATGCTATCGCAAAAACAGTATTAAAAATGGGGAACACTAGTTTAGGTTTTTGTTTTTCAAAAGCCGAATCTAATGCTTCTTGAGTTTTCTTATCATTCATTTTAAGCCTCTATAATAATTGACACAATTGGAATAATAAAAATTAGAACCCAACTCCAACTCCAGCCACCTGGAATAGTAAATCCAATAACAAGGATACTAGCAATGACAGCTAGGGTAATCATTGAATATATTTGTCCTTTTAAATTTTTCGATGAAATATTTAAGATAATCGCAAAAATAGGAATTGCTAAAAAGACTAACCAACACCAACTCCAAGCATCTGCTAAAAATCCTAACAAGAAAAATGCCATAAGCGCTAGTAGTGGTACAACACCCATTATCTTATTTTTTATTTTTTTAGCTTTTCTCCGTGCTTGAGCATCCTTTGATTCTTTATCTTTTTTGATATAGATTCCCATTTTTTCTGCTTCTTCTGCATCCATAGTTTCAAAATCTACATCGATTTCTTCACCATTTACGTTAATAGTTGTTTTTTTGTTTTCCATTATTTTCCTCCATTAATTTTTAATAACACGATTAATTTTAGCCTTTTGGCTAATTTGAATAGTACTAGAATATTCAACTACATCAATTTTGCAACCTGCTTCAATAATAATATTATCGCCGCGCACAACATTTGCATATACATTTTTTAATCTAATCTTAGTAGCTTCAATATCTTTTACATAAATTGAATTTGTCCAAAATTCATCACTCATAATAGTTAAGTTATCGCCATATATATTATGAAATGTTCCACCGGTAAGTTTAGCATCAATGGTATCAATATTACAATCACCATCGATATTTACCGAGCCTCTTGCTACAAACAAATCAGCCGAGCATTCACCTTGAATTTTAATTGCTCCACTAGATTTTATTGTGCCTGCTTTTAAGTCACCTTCAATTTTACTTGAACCACCACTTTTATATTCAATAGTAGTAACCGAGCCTAAAACATTAGCTCTACCATTAGTAATAAACTCGTTGGCTTTCACTGAGTTTAATACTTTAACACTGCCAAAAATCTTTACACTATCATATTCGCCACCATTAATGACGCTTATACCATTTATTCTTATATTTTCCATTTCTACTCCTTCAAGGAAAGTGCTATTTTACTTACCACATCTTCTAATTTATATTTTTTATATACTTCTAACTTTTTATCTATTACAACACTATTGCTGCCAATCATTATAAAGTACCTATCAAAATGAAGAATATATAAGTAATGTGAAGTATCTGCAACTTGCGTAAAGTCATCGTTTTCGTATTCTTCAAAAGTTAAAACATCTTTATTTTCGGAGAATATATAAAGAATAGCTAACTCATATATATTCACTGTAGCATGGTGCTGCATATATATTCGCAAAATAAAAGGATCAATCTCTTCAATAACTACTGCTTCTCTTATCGTGAATGCTCGTTTACTCCAGTCTGGTTCAAAAAATGATCGTAATTCTTCTAATTGATATTTATCTTTTAATTCTAATATCTTATTAATGCGTGGAATAATTAAATCTCTCTTAAAAAAAGTTTCTTGTCCCGTTGAAACAGCTTGTTTATTAAACCACTCATCCGGTATTAGGCCTTCTCGTTTCCAACGATACAATTGGCCATAAGATATATTCATTTCTTTTAATAACTCTTTTTTTGATATCATTTTTTGCCTCTCATTGTTTCATTTAAAATTATTATACCATAACATTGTTACGTTGTCAATAAATATAGTAAAAAAGAGCAGCTACCATGCTTTAGTAGTTGCTCTTAGTGTCTTAAGTATTTGTCTTAATTAATAATAAATTTTTCAATAAGACTTTCTAAATTAATTACATTTTTCATTAAGTTCTATAAAGTACGCATCCTTTTTATAAAAACTCAATATCAGTACTCATTTAGTTTTGTTGCAATTTTTTAATAAAGAAAGACCAATCCTTAAACTAATGTTTTATCTTTATTGATGAATTCTTAGTTAGTACGAAGTTCATTTATATATAATAAATATTATTAAATATAAATTCCATCAAATTTTAGATTGGGACTATATTTTTCCTCTAAGTAAATTAATTTATCTTGACTATCTAGTATATTACTTAAAATATTGGCAAAACAAGCCATATGATTTTCAAACGATTTTTGTTTAAAATTATTTTCTTTTAGGTTGCATTGAATGTCTTTATGAAATGCTTTTGATTTAGTTAAAAAAATAACATATTGTAATTGATTTATATGCCTATTTTCAATTCTAATTTGATAAAAATTATCAATATAATGAAAAAGTATTTCAATATAACAATCTTTAAACTCTATAACAAATTTTAACAAATTATTACTTGGATAAAATTTGATATTTTCTTCACATAAATATTTTTTCAGCCTTAAATAAATTGTTTGAATTATTTTGTTTTCTACCATGCTATTCTTCTTCCTGAATTAATTATCCACCATGCTTTATGAAGATTGTTACCTATTTTTAGTCTATATAAAATTTTTAATTCCATTCCATAAGCTGATTTCATCATTTTGATAAAACCCCTTCCATCACTTCCTGCATTAATAATTTTATATCCAGCATTAAATTTATCGATAATGAATCTTGCATTGTCTACTTTTGCAGCATATCTCATTGAATCAGTTATATCATCAATTTTTCCCATTGCATATAATGTATTCAATGGTTTATATCCATCATAAATCATTGAACCAGTGTCAAGAGCTAAATTCGTAACTCTTCCCATATCATTACCAATGACAATTGAATCATATACATTATCAAATTTATTCATATAGCCACCAATGTCACTTACATCATCCAATTTTGCAGCAGCTTTCATGACGCTGCTGCCAGTAAGAAAAGGAATTACTGCAAAACCCAAATCCAAAACTAACCATCCAAAATTTTCCCATGACGGATCTTTAATAAAATCATATGCACTCCAACCAATTGATAAGATATCAAACACTGTATCCCAAAAATGTCCAGTAGGATCGATTCTATTAATCGGATCATTCCCACAATAGCTATAAAGATTTAATCCGTTGATTGATTCAGGGTCTAAATAATCAATTGAATCAGGTGAAATAAAGCGACCCCATTCAGCGTTGTAAT
>CAYJAQ010000043.1:0-10811 GCA_964368275.1 uncultured Staphylococcaceae bacterium | reverse complement strand
ATTTACAGATGTTTTATTTAGTATTGGTCCTACTAGTATTATGAATGCTAATCCGTTCTTTATGTGGATATTTACTGCTGGTAACTATTGTTATTCAATTTTTATTCTTTTTATTATTATAGCTAATCGCCGTTTATTAAGTCGCCACGATTTTATTTCAATGATTATTTTCTTATTGCCACCAGTTATTTGTAGTGGTATACAAATTTTCTGCCGTAATGTCTCATTGATTTGTGGATATGCAATATCGGAAATATATGTTTATGTCAATCTTCAGGATGACTTGATTAACACAGATGGTTTAACGGGAATTCATAATCGCCGTTTTCTGTCATTCGCTTTAGATACTTTCTTACGTCAAAGTAACCATAAAAAATACTTAACAGGCATTATGCTTGATGTCGATAACTTGAAAGCAATTAATGACCAGTATGGTCATGTAATAGGTGATAAAGTTTTAATTGCTGTTGCTACTATTCTTGTCCAAAGTGTAGATAAAGACGATATTGTTGCACGCTACGCTGGTGATGAATTTATGATCGTTACGAAAACCGATAATGAAGAAGATGTACGAGTTTTAATTAATAGTATTGAGAACAATCGACAAAAATATAATCAAACGACAAAATTACCGTACACAATAAACTTCAGTATGGGATATTATATGTGTAAAGCTCAAGATGATAATAGCGTTGATAGCTTTTTATCAAAAGTTGATGAAGCTATGTACTGCGAAAAACGCGAAAAGAAAGCTTCTAAAAACAATTGCTAGTTTTTGAGGCTTTTTTACTAATAACTAATTTAATTAATTAAGAATATTAAGAAAGAGTGATAATATGGCTCAGAATTGGTATAAGCTTGATAATGCTGCAAAGATATTTCCTGCAGTTCGAGCTGACGATGGTAGTAATTACTATCGTTTATGTGCTGTCTTAAAAGAAGAAGTAAAAGTTGAATATTTGGCAGAAGCCTTGAAGACTGCTTTAGAACGTTTTCCAACTTTTTGTGTGCGTTTGCGTACGGGTATTTTTTGGTATTATTTTGAACATAATGATGCTAAACCATTGATTAGACAAGAAAATCCCATTTTATTTGACTCAACAAATACCGATGAGCATAACCGTTTTATGTTTACACTTGAATATTTTGGCAAAAGAATATCACTAGAAGTGTTCCATGCTTTAAGCGATGGTACGGGGAGTTGCGAATTTTTCAAAACGATTTTGTACTATTACTTAAATTTAACTGGGGCTGATGTTGCCAATGATGGTAGTATTTTGACTAGTGAATATGAGCAGTTGATTGATGAAGCTCAAGATAGTTTTGCCTATAATTATGACAAAGATGCCAAAAGAATCGATAAAGAAAGTAAGGCCTATAAATTGCCGGGAACACCTTATGCCAAACAATGGGTTTCTGTTATTCACACAAAGTGTGCTGTTGAAGAGTTAAAAGCTCTTGCTAAACCATATGGCGCAACTATTACGGAGTATTTGAGTGCTGTTTTGTTATATGTCTGCTACCAAGGCTATCATGATAAAAAGCATCGTCCTATTCAACTTTTCACACCAGTTAATGCGCGGAAAATGTTTGCCAGTAAAACTTTACGTAATTTTGTTTTATACATTCGTACTGGTTTAGACATGCAAGATGAGAGTGTAAGTTATAGTTTTGATAATATTATTGAGATTGTTAAGTCATCACATAAAAAAGATATCTCAAAAGAAGAATTACAGGCACGTTTAGTTTCTAATGTTCGGCTTGAAAAAATCTTTTTTGTCCGCATCTTGCCACTTTTTATTAAAAATATTGTAATGAAACTTTCCTATAATCGCTATGGGAGTGATTTGAATACTGTCAGTTTTTCTAATTTAGGGGTAATAAAAGTGCCAAAGTCATTTCATAATTATATCGATGAGATCTATTTTATGATAGGAGTTTCCGATAAAGGACCGCTTAACCTATCAGCGTCATCATATAATGATCGCTTAACGATTACCTTTACATCACGTATTATTGAGCGTAATGTTCAAAAGGAATTTATTCGTTTTTTAGCAAACCAAGGATTATCAATGGTTGTTACGACCAATGAGTTGGAGGTGGAATGATGAAACGCTGTAATGAATGTCAAATAGATGTTGAGACTTCACGTGTTACTTGTCCACTATGTCAGGCGGTATTAGTTAATAGTGAAAATCAACTAGATGTTGTGCAAGATTATAAAAATTATGAGGAAGTTCAACCGCGGAGTCATTTTGTTCGAAAACTGTTCATCTTTCTTTCAATTATTGCCATTGGAACTTGTACTTTGGTTAATATATTGACCTATCGCAATGCACCAAGCCTTTGGTCACTTGTAGTAGTTGCCAGTATTGCTTATTTATGGGTGTTAATTAAAAATACCATTATGTCACGAAGAAATATGGCTTTTCGTTTATTATTACAAGCAGTGATGTTAGGAATCTTAATGTATTTTATTCAATTATTAACGCCACAAACTCAGTGGATGATTCCGTATGTATTGCCTTTTATAATGATTTCTACGGGCTTTGCCATTACGTTTATTATTTTTATTAAGACAATGCGTTATAAAGATTATATGTTGTATCTAATTATTGTGGCATTAATTGGTTTTATACCATTGATATTGTCACTAGTCAATTCAACCAAGTGGTTATTTATGGTTAATGATCAAATAATTCGCTGGCCGAGTATTGCTTGTGCGGGTTATGCAGTTGTTACAATCATCGGTATGTTTTTATTTGGTGACCGAGCTACTAAAGATGAATTTAAGAAACGTTTTCACGTTTAAAGATTAAAGTAATTGTTTTTCAAGGAGAGAGAAATGAAATTAGAGAAGAAGTATGGCATTTTCACCGCAATCGGTATGGTTGTGGGGATTGTAATCGGTTCTGGTGTTTTCTTTAAAGCTCAGACGATTCTTAATAATACAAAAGGAAATATGCCACTAGGTATATTAGCATGGATAATTGGTGGAATGATTATGGTCATTTGTGCTTGCACTTTTGGAGTAATGGCCACAAAATATTCGAAGGTTAACGGTTTAGTTGACTATGCGGAAGTAATGGTTGGTAAGCGATATGCTTACTTCATGGGTTGGTTTATGAGTACAATTTATATTCCGGCGATGACAAGCGTGCTTGCATGGGTTTCGGCACGTTACTTCGGTGAGTTATTCGGTTGGAGCTTAGTAAGTCCCCAAGTCATGACAATTGGTTGCTTATTTTTGGTAGGTAGTTATGCTCTTAATGCATTATCACCCAAGCTAGCTGGGAAATTTCAGGTTTCAACAACGGTAATTAAACTTGTTCCGTTAGTACTAATGGCGGTAGTAGGAATCATTTATGGTTTAGTTAAAACTGCTGTCACCTATGAGGTTGATCCTATTACAGGAGAAATAATTAAAAATGGGACTAATCAAATGCAAATTTTACTATACAATTTTCAAAATACGGGTAATTCGGGCCTAAAAGTATTGTTCGCAGCGGTTGTTTCCACTGCTTTTGCGTATGAAGGCTGGATTCTAGCTACTTCGATAAACACGGAACTAAAAGACGCTAAGAAGAATTTACCACTAGCATTATTTATAGGCTCACTATTAATAATTGCTGTATATATTTTGTATTATATTGGTGTAGCAGGGGGCGCAACTGTTGATGTTTTACAAGTCGGTGGGGCCCAATATGCCTTCTTGCAAATATTTGGTGATATTTTTGGTACTGTTTTGAAGGTATTTATTGTTGTTTCTTGTTTAGGTACTTTAAATGGTTTAATGTTAGCTTGCACAAGAGGGATGTATGCTTTAGCAATTCGTAAAACCGGTCCTAATCCCGAAGTTTTCGAACAAATTGATAATCGTACTAATATGCCCACTAATTCAGCTATTTTTGCACTTTTAATCTGTGCTGTTTGGTATGCTTATTTCTATGGCGCAAATCTAGCTCCTGTTTCTTGGTTCGGTCCTTTCTCGTTTGATAGTTCCGAGTTGCCGATTGTAACGATATATACTATGTATATTCCGATACTAATCATGATGATAGTACGTGAGCGAAAAACTTTTGGCTTATTTAAAGGAGTTATTTTACCTGCTCTGGCTATCATATCGTGTGTATTTATGACAATAGCTGCCATATATGCCCATCAGATTTCGGTAGTTTATTATTTAATTATTTATGTAGTAATCATGTTCATCGGTTTGCTATTTTTGTTGCGAAATAAAAAGTTTGGAGAAGGATCAGATTTAGCAGCCACGAATGTATAAAATAGTCGAAACTAGATTTCTAAATAGGAGAAAGTAAAATGGATAAACAAAAGTTTAGTGATAATAGATTAATTAAGAAAAGATTGCGTATTATTGGCGGTACTTTATTTGCTATTGGGATTGTTTTAGCATTAATTGCCTTCATTGACTTTTTTTCAGCAGTTAGTTCTATGAATGGTCCTGATAACTTTTTCTTGTTTTTCATTGCTTTTCCTTTAATCTTTGTGGGATCGGCCTGTTTAAGTTTTAGTTCTATGGGCAAAATTGCTCGCTATAAGGCAGAAGAATTAGCTCCTATTGCTAAAGATACGGTTAACTATATGTTAGATGGTACTAAAGAAGAAATTGCTGATACCATTAATCTCGTGCGTAGACAAGGCAAGACAATTACTTGTCCTAAGTGCCATAACCAAAATAACCAAGAGGCCAAATATTGTGATGAATGTGGCGAACAACTTCATCATGTTTGTCAATATTGCAATGAACATAATGATGCCGATGCGAAATTTTGTAAAAATTGTGGTAAGAAAATATAGAGATATTTTTTATCTATTTTATCTTGCATAATAAAAAGGATTCAGAAACCTCTGAATCCTTTTTAGATGTTTTACTATTTTATTATATTTCCATTAAATACAACGCAGTTTTTGCCACTGTTTTTACCAATATAAAGTTCCTTATCGGCTCTACTTATACAGTCGGAAGGAGTAAACTCATTGATTTCTTCATGTGAACAGCCTACTGTTATTGTGATACGATTATAATCACTACCATCGTCACGTTCTATATTTGCGTCATAAATTGCTTTATTAATTTGTTTTGCACAATCAACAAGTTCTTCATCATTATAATCAAGTAAAATAACAGTAAATTCTTCGCCACCATAACGGAATAAGAAACCAGGTTTGTCTTTTAATACTTTTATAGTAATTTCACAAACTTTAATTAGAATGTCGTCACCTTTGGCATGAGTGTATTTATCATTGTATTTTTTAAAGTCATCGATGTCAAACATTAAGATGCCAGCCGAAGAAGCACGTTTGTTTTTACATATTTCTTCCCAATAGATATTTAATGAACGACGATTTAAAACATTTGTTAATGAATCAGTGTAAGAGAGAATCGAAAGTTGTTTCATGCTTTTTGATAAGGCAATATTGACACCACGTACATACCAATAAGCAACTATCATACAAGCACTTAAAATAACTTGTTGAGTTATTTTGTATAATTCATGCCCTGGTAAGAAGGCTGGAATAACTTCCATAATAACAAAGGCAATCCCTAGCAAAATTGAGTCATTTCTTGATGGAAGTGGGGCAAGCACTAGTATTAATAGATAATAGGTCGATAGTGGGATACCAGTAACCGAAGTCTTGTTACCGGCAGCTACCATTACAGCATTTTTGGTAACTGTAAGTGCACATACTGTTATTATTAGGCAAATATAGTAGGCTAAAAATGAATAGCGTATGATTCTATCTGAGCACTTATGCGCAAATCTTGGTAGTAATAGCATATAAATAGAGAAGAAGATCTCTACTATAATTGTAATTAGGGCAGGACCACTAGTTAAATTCATTGATCCACCTTTATAGATGTCAACGATTAACCAAAATAGTGTTGTCACAATAATGATTATTGCGCCATATTTAACAGCTCTCAAGTTGCGAGTGGCAAAATGATGGCTAATAGAATCTGTATTGTCATAGTCATGATTATGAGAAATGATATCTTGAAAAAGTTTAAGACGATCATGTTCAACTTCTGGTTTATTGAATAAACAATTACGACGTTCCTTGCTATGTTTCATACGCATATTCCTTTCTAAGTTGTTTGAGTATACCTCTTGTGTTTGAAATAATAATATAATAATTCTATAACATGCTTATTATAACATAATTTTCTGAAAAAGTAAAGTGCTATGTTAGTATTATTGACACAATTTGTGATTATTTTATGATAATGTCTTAATAGTTAATTTTAGAAAATGTCTCAAACATAATTATCATGATATAATATCTATTGGAGGTATGTCTTTTTAGGGAAGTCTATGAAGAAAAAAAGTAAAATTAATTGCAATAAAGGTATTATAATGTTAAAATATTTGTAAATTAGTTAAATGTTTACGAAAAAAAGGAGGGCACTATGGTAAATGCTATGAAAAAATTTAATCATTTCTTAGTAAACAATGATTTCTTTAAATCATTATCAAAGAGCTTTTTACTATGCTTGCCATTATTTATAATTGGCTCATTTACCTTATTGTTGACCAATTTTCCTGTTCCAAGTTATATTGCCTTTCTTGAAAAATTTGCAAATGGTAAAGTAAAGCTTGTGCTTGATTACATAAGTCGTGGTACATTTGATGTTATTTCGGTAGCATTAGTAATATCAATTTGTTATAACTATGCTAGTATTAAGAAACAATCCTCAGTCTCCATTTTTTTAATGGTTATTACAGGTATTTGTTCGTACTTTGCATTAGTATATGAGCCACTTTCACAAAATGCTTTTGGTATTAAAAATTTATTCACTAGTATTGTTGTATGCGTTATTTCTTGTAATATCTATTTGGGTATAACAAGGATTCTTAATCAACGCAAAAAACGCTTTTTAGGAAATGCCAACTATCTTTTCTATCAAGTTATTCAATCAATTCTTCCTACAATTATTACTATTGGTTTGGCAGCTCTTGTTAAAGTTTTATTAAGTATTATATTTGATATTTCTGATATTAATGCTATTATCGCAATGCCTTTCACTGCCCTTTTCAAAGCTATTAAGTCGAATTTCTTATCAGGCTTTTTGTATGTGCTTTTAGTTCATCTATTTTGGAGTATTGGTGTTCATGGTGGTAATGTTTTGGAAAGTGTTGTTGTTGACAATTTTATGATTACTGGTCGTTCAAGTCAGGTGTTTACTAAAACTCTAAATGATACATTTATCTTAATGGGTGGCTGTGGCGTTTTGTTGGCATTAGTCATTGCAATATTACTTTTTTCTAAACAAAAAAGCACTAAAAAACTAGGACTAGTGTCTTTAGTAACAGTGCCATTCAATATAAATGAATTAATGATATTTGGTTTGCCAATTGTTTTGAATCCTTACTTTATTATTCCTTTCATTGCTACACCAATCGTTACTTTCTTGATATCCTATTTAGCTATGTCTTCGGGAATAGTTCCCCTACCTACACAAGAAGTAGGATGGACAACACCAATTATCTTTAGTGGTTATTTAGCTACTGGTAGTGTTAGTGGGGCTCTTTTACAACTATTTAATCTTACTCTTTCTGTTTTTATTTATATGCCTTTTGTTAAACAATATGATAAAGCACTTGATAAGCAGTTGATGGATAATGTTGGCGAGCTTCAAAAGTATTTGTTTGCCGAAATGGATGAAGGTAGAATACCAAATTTATTACATGCACCCGGTAACTTAAGTGGTGTCGCTCTTTTGATCATTAATGATATTGATGATGGTATTAAGAATAATCGTTTTAAAATGTTCTATCAGGGACAATTTGATCACAATGCTCATTGTTATGGTGCTGAAGCGCTATTACGTTTTAAATTCCGTGAGCAGATAAACATTGCTCCTCCGTTAATTATTGAATTAGCAAAAGAAAGCAATCTGTGTTATCAACTCGAAAAACACTTATTTAACATTATAGTCAATGATTTAAAGAAAAAAGAGCTTGCTGATTTAGTAATTTCTTTTAATATCACCATTCCCACATTAATGAATCCCCATTTTGAAGAAGATGTTTTAGCAATAATTGGCGATGATGAGGCTCTAGCAAAGCGTATTAACATTGAATTAACCGAAGAGTCATCATTCAATAATAATGACGATAGCATAATTGGAAAGATTCAACGATTGAGTAAAAAAGGTTTTGTCTTTTCAATCGATGATTTTGGTATGGGCCATACGTCCTTATTGTACCTTCAAACCAATTGCTTTAGAGAGTTAAAATTGGATGGTAGTTTAGTAAAACAATTGCTATCGGATAATACTAATGAGAAGATAATTGCTTCGATTGTTTACTTGAGCAACACTATTGGTTTTACAGTTGTTGCTGAGTATGTTGAAACAATTGCTGAAGTAAAAAAATTACAAGGTTTAAATGTTAATTGTTATCAAGGATTTTACTATGCTAAACCAATGCCATACGAAGATTTCATTAAAGCGCTGATTAGCGGCGACTTTTGGCGAAATGAAGAATAAAGATGCGATAAGGAGTAAACATGGTTGAGATAATTAAAATATATAAACAATTTTTTCCTAAGACTCGTTTCATAGGCAAAAAACATAGTAATCCCAGTGCGTGGGCTGAATGGTTTCAAAATGGCTGGTTTGATTTGATTGAAAATGCGGTTGGATTAGATAAGATTCATGATCTATATGAAGATAGTGATGCATATATCGGATTAATTAAACATACAGGTGATTTATTTGAATACTGGATAGGTATGTTTTGTCCGGAAGATGCACCTGTTCCAGATGGATTTGAAGCAATTGATTTTTCTTACAATGCTTTAGGTGTGTGTTGGATATATGGCCCTGAAAGCGAAGTATATGCATGTATTAGACGGTGTTACGATGAAGTGAGTAAAACATTAGAAATTATTGCAAAAGGTGGTATTACTTGGTCGTTTGAAAGATATGGTTGCCCACGTTTTACGACACCAGATGAAAAAGGTAATGTTATTCTAGATTATTGTTTCTTTGTTAAATAATTTTTAAAGTTTGTGGACGATAATACTTTATATAATTACCATTTAATTTAGGCGATTTCCTAATTAATAATACGAAATTGTAAATAAAGTGATTTATACTAGTGAAGTGTGGATAAGTGTTTATTTGCTTGAGAGATAGAAAGATTTAAATGATTGAAAGAAAATTCGATTACTTAACTTTTTTAATGAAATAAAGCAAAATATTATCGGATAGAGCCTGAGAAACTTTTGAAACCTTGGGTCATAGTAAGAGATGCGTCTCTTACTTTTATTAATGTTTAAACATATTAAAAAGAAAAAACTACCAAAAGCCTCTTGCTTTTAGTAGTTCAAATTCTAGATGGTACACCCTCACGGACTCGAACCGTGGACCCACTGATTAAGAGTCAGTTGCTCTACCAACTGAGCTAAGGGTGCATGTATGTTTTTCATGCTTGTATATTATATAATAAATCTAATATTTATGCAACAATTTTGATAATAAAATACTCTTGTTTCCTATTTTTCAAGAGAGGCAAATATTTACAAAAAACAAAAATAAACAATAAAAAATACCAAAAATATACTTGGAAATTAAAAGTGTCATGGTGCGCAAAAAATGTTCTATTTTGTTTGACAAAGCACTTTTAATTTGGTATACTCAAAATACACAAGAGGAGGAACTAGGTATGTTAAGTGTAAAAAAGAGAGATGGAAAGATTGTAGAATTTGATATTAAAAAGATTGAGAGTGCTATTGAAAAAGCTTTTGTAGCACTTAAAAAAACTTACACAAAAGATGTTATCGAGTTGCTTGCTCTTCGCGTTTTTGGTGACTTCAGTGACAAAGTAAAGAATGATCTTGTTACTGTTGAGGATATTCAAGATAGTGTTGAAGTAGTATTAATTCAAGCTAGTTATATTGATGTTGCAAAAGCGTATATTTTGTATCGTAAACAACATGAGAAAATCCGTAATATTAAATCAACAATAGTAGATTATAAAGATACGGTCAATAATTATTTAAAAATTAATGATTGGCGTGTAAAAGAAAACTCAACGGTTACTTATTCAGTTGGTGGCTTAATTTTATCAAACTCTGGTGCTATTACTGCAAACTACTGGTTATCGGAAGTATATGACCCTGAAATAGAAGAAGCTCATCGCAATGCTGATATCCATATCCATGATTTATCGATGTTAACTGGTTATTGTGCTGGTTGGTCACTTAAACAATTAATTATGGAAGGCCTTGGTGGAGTACCTGGAAAGATCACTTCATCACCTGCTTCTCATTTATCGACTTTATGTAATCAAATGACGAACTTCTTAGGTATTATGCAAAATGAGTGGGCTGGGGCACAAGCGCTATCTTCGTTTGACACATATTTAGCACCATTTGTAAAAGCTGATAATTTGTCATATAAAGAAGTAAAACAATGCGTTCAATCATTTGTTTATGGTGTTAATACACCTAGTAGATGGGGAACTCAAGCTCCTTTCACTAATATTACGCTTGACTGGACAGTTCCTAACGATTTAGCTGAGCTTAATGCTTTAGTTGGTGGCAAGGAAATGGACTTTAAGTACAAAGATTGTGAAAAAGAAATGGCCATGGTTAATAAAGCTTTCATTGAAATTATGATTGAAGGTGATGCTAATGGTCGTGGTTTCCAATATCCAATTCCAACATATTCAATTACTAAAAACTTTGATTGGTCTGAAACTGAAAATAATCGTATGTTATTTGAAATGACAGCGAAGTACGGAACACCCTACTTCTCTAACTATATTAATAGTGATATGGAA
>CAYJAQ010000042.1:0-11226 GCA_964368275.1 uncultured Staphylococcaceae bacterium | reverse complement strand
TACCAATGCTTTTGTAGAAGGTTTAAAGAAAATCGGAAATATAGAAGTAGAAGTACTGGATTTATCGAAACTAACAATTGAACATTGTCTTGGTTGCCTTGGCTGTTGGTATGCGACACCAGGAAACTGTGTGATTAATGATCAAATGAAAGAGTGTTTAGCAAAATATATTGATGCAGACATCGCAATTTGGAGCTTTCCACTTTATTCATATGGTATGCCTTCAAAGATAAAAGCCTTTTTAGACCGGATGCTACCACTTAATTGTCCTCAAATGGCAAAAAGTGAAGGACGTTCATTTCATCCTGCTAGAATTAAAAGTTTTCCAAATACGGTGGTAATATCATCATGTGGCTTTTATAATGTTGACCATAACTATGAAGGGCTAATAATACAATTAGATTTAGCATTCCGTTCTGGCTATGAAAGTATACTATGTGGAGAAGGAGGAATGATTAATGCTAAAGAAGCAGAAATAGTCGTTCTACCATATCTTGAGATAATGAAAAAAGCTGGATGTGAATATGCAAAAGCTAAAGCTATTAGCAAAGAAACAAAGAAAAGACTACAACAATTATTCATACCTGCTGATGAGTATATCAGAATTGTTAATGGTGAATAATGAAGACATACTACAATACTACATTAGGGATAATAGCTATCACAACTGAAGATGATTATGTCACTAATATTAGTTTTGAAAAAGAATTTATAGAAACTGCTGAAACGCTAACTAATAGGATGGCATATCAAGAAATATCTGAATATCTAGAAGGCTCTCGCAAAGTGTTTACGCTGAAATATCGACTTGGTGGAACCGTTTTTCAAAAAAGAGTCTGGCAAGAGCTATGTAATATCCCTTATGGTGAGGTGATTAGTTACCAAGAACTTGCGACAAGAATTGGCAATGAGAAAGCAAGCCGTGCAGTAGGTAGTGCGAATCATCGTAACCCTTTACCAATAATAATACCGTGTCACCGGGTTATTGGTAAGAATAATAAATTAGTTGGCTATGCTGGTGGCATTGATATTAAAGCAAAATTATTAGAAATTGAAAAAAGCAAAAATGGTAAGTATTAGTACTTGCCATTTTTCTTTGAAAAGAGTATAATATAAAAACAACCAATGATTGAGGGAAAACACAACCAATAGTTGAGTAAAAACTAACAAAATTAACTTTTGGTTGCTTGCTTTTTAGTTCTTTTTATTATAAAATGCTAGTGTAAAACTTTTAAGGAGGTAACATATGAAAGAAAGTTTTGGAGAAAGATTATCAAGATTAAGAAAACAAAAGGGATTAACCCAGGATGATATAGCACGAAGATTAAACATTAGTGCTCAAGCAGTATCAAAATGGGAAAACGACATATCGTGTCCAGACATTAGTGTTTTACTAGATTTGGCTGATATGTTGAACGTTAATGTCGATGAACTATTAGGCAGAGATAATGATACAGCAACTGTTGTTCCAGTTGAAGCACGTAAAGATATCAACACTATGCTTTTAAAGATTGTGGTGGATTCTGCCAATGGTGATAAAGTAAGAGTCAATTTGCCGGTTAGCATTTTAAGAATATGCATGGAAAGTGGTATGAATATGCCTCAAATTAATGGTAAAAATGCCCTTAATGGTATTGACTTGCAACAAGTGTATGAACTGATAGAAAATGGTGTTATTGGCAAACTTGTTGAAGTTGAGACTGCTGATGGTGATACAGTTTACATAACAGTAGAATAATATGAAGATAGTAATAAAAGCAGATGGGAAGAGTATTAGACTACGGCTCCCCCTAAAGATGATTACTTGGAAGCTTTTTTATAAAAATACATATATGAATAAATCGGACAAAAAAGAAAAAGCTGATTCAAATGATGTAGATGGTGTATCCCAAGATATCAGTATTGATGTAACTGATAATTACACAAAAGAAGATGACTATGAGGAAGAAGATGACATGATGGAAGATGACTTTGAGGAAGAAAGTGATTCCGAAATGGTCGAAGAAAACAGCAATAATAAGCTAGATGCCAAAGAGATGCGCAAAACAGCAATTGCTATTTATAAGGAACTTAAAAAATATAAGAAGGCAAATGGCAAACTTGTATTAGTCGATGTAGAATCTGCTGATGGGGAGATTGTGAAGATTATAATATAATGCTTTATTGCTATTAACTATTAGGAGAGCAAAAATGGAAAAACAACGAAAATATAAAGCAATGTCAGTAATACGTATGCAACTGAAATCGCTTAGACAACAAAAAAGGGGATATGGAATTTTTCTGATGTTTGTCAATATGTTATTTGGTGGAATGCTACCAGTAATTGCTGTGTATATTCCGATGATTATAATCGATTACTTAACAGCGGAATTACCATCAGACGAAATAATTAGAAGAATTATCATCATTGCAATCGCACTATTCATTGTTAGTGTTGTGAAAGCAATTGCTGATTCATTTAGTTCCCCATGCTATTTATCGGCTCGCTTGAGAGAATTTAATTTAGCTGATGAAAAGTTTCTCAAAATTGATTATAAGTATATGGAGGATGCTAAGTTCTTAGATTATTACGATAATGCTATTTCAGCTTTGAATGGTGATCAGATGGGATTTGAAGGGACATTGCATAATTTATATAAAATTGCCCCCCTTATCTTGTCAACTATTGTGTATAGTTTTATAATAGGTGTTTTTCAACCAATTGTCTTTATTGCTTGTGTTTTAGGGGCAATTGTAACAGTACTGGTCAATCGTAAAGTCACAAAGTATATTATGAAGCGTAAAGATGATCAAGCACACGCACGTCGTCAACGTGGTTATTTTTATAATGTATGTTATGATTTTTCATATGGTAAAGATGTTAGAGTATATGGCTTAGACAAGAAGCTTAGCCAGGATTACAAAAAACGGGCCTATAACTATTTAACAGTAATTCGCGATGTTGCCAATAAACGATTTGGCGTTGGTTTATTTGAATTAATAATGTTATTACTCCAAGACGGTTTAGCATATTTCTTTATCATCAAGGGGTACTTTGATAATGCAATATCTCTTGGTGAAGTATCCTTGTATGTTGGTGCAGTAATTGCGCTATCAACGACCTTAAGAACAATTAGCAGTTTAGTAACAGACATTAATACTTCAACTGGTTATACTAGCGATTACTATGAATTCATGTTAGATGATTCTTACTACATGAATAAGGGTACGCTAACTGCGGTACCTAATGATGAAACTTTAGCAATTGAATTTAAAAATGTATCATTTAAGTACCCTAATACGGAAAAATATATCTTAAAAGATTTTAATTTTAAAATAGCTAAAGGTGAAAAGCTTGCTATAGTAGGTACAAATGGCGCTGGTAAATCAACTATTGTAAAACTAATAGCGGGATTATTTGACGTAAATGAAGGCGAAATATTAGTTAATGGTAGAAATGTTAAAGAATACTCAACCGAGGAATATCGCAAGATGTTTTCAGTTGTGTTCCAAGATGTTAATATTTTTGCAGCAACTATTTTGAAAAATGTTATTGGCACTGATGATAGCAAAGAAGCAATAGAGCGGGGTAAAGACTGTTTAAATCGGGTTGGTTTGAAAGGTAAGATTGAATCATTGCCAGCGAAATATGACACACCACTCCTAAAAGTAATTGACGATAAAGGTGTAGAACTCTCGGGTGGTGAATCACAAAAGATTGCTATTGCTCGGGCACTATACAAAGATGGTAATATGGTAATTCTTGATGAGCCAACTGCGGCACTAGATGCTTTAGCAGAAGCCGAAATCTATCAATCATTTGATGATTTGGTTAAACATAAGACTTCAATATATATATCACATCGGCTATCATCGACTAAATTCTGTGATAAAATTGCCCTCTTTACACCTGATGGTTTAAAAGAATATGGCACTCATGATGAATTAATAAAGATGGAAGGGGAGTATTATCATATGTTTAAAACGCAGGGTAAATACTACCAAGAAAAGGTGACGGAAGATGAGTAAAAAAGTTGTACAACGAGGTAAGCCAAAAAATGTTTTTGGAAAATTTATTAAATTTGCGTTTTTAGCTGATAAAAGATATTTCTTCGCAGTTGCCTTTAAAGCAATTGTTAATGCAGGAACTACGGTTTTTAATGTTTATTCTTTATCAATAATATTAAAGTATTTAGAAAATGGTATTTACAAAGATGCATTGATTGCTGGGGCCATTGTTGTTGCACTTAATACGATAATTAATTTTTTAAATAAACTATTAATTCGTATTTTTGAAACAGGCAGAACGCGTGTCTTTGATGCAATTAGCGCTAAAATTACGACTAAACTAATGCATCTACCGTATCAATACCTAGAAGATCCATATTACTTAGACTTAAAAGAACGAGCTAAGTTTGCAATTGAGAATCAAGGAGCAATTGATAGCTTCTTAACGACGTTTTCTGAAACAGTTCAAATAATTATTACGCTCATTGGATTAATAACAATTATGATAACATTTGATGTGTTACTATTAGTAATTGTTGTAGTAGCAACAATCTTCAATGTGCTGATTCTTGCTATTCAATATAAAACGCTTATGAAGTTTTATACTGATTTAATTCCCATTAATCGTCGTTTTGGTTACTACCTGAATACAATTAATGATTATAATAAAGCTAAAGATTATCGAATTTTTACACTGGGTAAACTTATGCAAAATCAATTTGCTCATTATAGTAATGAAACTGCAACTAGCTTTAAGAAATTTTACATGAAACTAATTGGTATGAATTGCTCAATGAATCTAATAAAGTACACCGAAATGGGCTTAGTATACGGTTTTGTGGCAATTAAAACTATCGCAAGAAAATTATCAGTTAGTAGCTTTTCATTGTACATTTCTTCAGCAATTAATTTCTCAACATTAATGACACAACTATTGAATCAAATAATGAATATTAATCAAACAGTTGCTTATCTAACCCCATTTGTTGAGCTAATTGAACTAGAAGAAGAAACAGATTCTGGTAAACATATTCCATTTAATGGCGAAATCGAAGCAGTTGAATTTGTTCACGTGACATTTAAATATCCTAAGAGTGATAATGTTATTATCAGTGATGTATCATTTAAGATTAATAAAGGGGAAAAGATATCAATTGTTGGTTTAAATGGGGCTGGTAAAACAACAATGATTAAGTTACTATGCCGACTATACAAGCCAACTACTGGTGATATCTATGTTAATGGCATTTCAATCTATGATTATGAATATCATTCATATATGCAAGCAATAAGTGCTGTCTTCCAAGATTTCAAAATTTTCGCATATTCACTTAAAGAAAACATTCTTAATGAAGATGGTGAGGAAAAAATTGCTTATGAAGTTGCAAGCAAAGTTGGTCTAAAAGATAAAATTGATGCTTTGCCTTCCGGAATTAATTCGCTTTATTCGAAGGCATATGATGAAAAAGGTATTGAAATGTCTGGTGGCGAAGCCCAAAAACTTGCAATTGCAAGAGCTCTTTACAAGCATTCATCGCTAGTAATTCTTGATGAACCAACTAGCGCACTTGATCCTCTTGCTGAAGCGGATATTTACAAGAACTTTAATGACTTGGTACTTTCTAAAACAGCAATCTATATTTCCCACCGAATGTCATCATCTGTGTTCTGCGATCGCATATTGATAATTGATGGTGGAAAAGTAGCAGATTTTGATACACATGCCAATCTCATGTTAAAAACGGATAGTTTATACTACAAATTATTCATGAGCCAAGCAAAGAATTACCGAATCGAAAATAACTAAAGGGGTAGATACTACTCCTTTTTCCCTTTTTAATTATCAAAATAATAAAAGTATGGTATAATATATCTAGTGGTAAGAAAAATAGTATTTTTGTTCAACTGCTAGATAATATAAACGCATTTACTAAGAAAGCAAACATCCCAAAATCTTTTTAGCTATGGTATGCCAATAATAGAACTTGGTGAAACTATAATAGCAAATGAATTCTTGGATATAAACGTATACTCAAAAAAGCAAAGCGTCATGTTAAACTTATATAAATACTAAGAAAGTGATATTGACTTATGAATTTACCAATTACACTCGTTCTTGTTTCTACGATTGTTTCGTACCTACTCTTCATTTATTTACGAATAAAAAGAATGCGCGTTTTTGCGTTACTTGCAAAGGCACTTACTTCATTGTTATTTTGTACAATTGCAATAATATGTGCAATATCACGTGATAATATTACACCAGTTATGCTAATTATGATTTTTGGGTTAGTCTTTGGATTGATTGGCGATGTTCTGCTTGATTTAAAAGTCATATATCAAGAAGATAAAAAGGCATATCTAAATAGTGGAATTTGTTCATTTAGTATTGGACATATTCTTTATTTAATTGCTTTAGTAATAACAGCCGTTAATCTAAAGGTATATGTTACGGAAAGTTTACTAATTAGTGGTGCAATAGGTGTTGCCTTTGTTGCTATTACGATAATTGGAATTAGATTATTAAAATACAAAATGGAGTCTTACTTATTACAAAGTGTTTTATATGGTTTTTTACTAGCCTTTGTCGGTGCTTTCTGCACTTGTATCTTTATCAAAACTAATCAATTAGGATTAAATGCTATTGGTTTATGTTTATTCTTAGCGTCAGATATTGTTCTTTCTGCTATGTATTATGGTGGTAAAGAAGAGAATAATAAGTATATAATTATTAATCATACTTTATACTATAGTGCACAAATATTGATTGCCTTAAGTATTTTGTCTTTGTAGGAGGAAAAAATGATTGAAAATATTGTTAATGCCCAACGCGAATATTTCCTAACTGGTGTTACTAAAGGGGTAAACTTTCGCAAAGCGGTTTTAAAAAAATTAAAAGAAGAGCTTATTAATAATGAAGCATTATTATGTGAAGCCTTTATGCAAGATTTTAATAAATGTGAATTTGATGTTATTGCAACAGAGTTCTCAATGGTTATTGCGGAAATTGATCATATGTTAAAACATCTTTCAAAGTATGCAAAAGATCAGAAGGTGCGAAGTAATTTTATTAACTTTCCTTCGCATGGTTTTATTCATAAAGAACCATATGGGGTTGTCTTAGTCATGGCACCTTGGAATTATCCTTTACAGTTATCTTTCTCACCTTTAGTTGGTGCTATCGCTGCTGGGAACACGGTTGTTTTAAAACCATCGGAATATGCTTATAATGTAGCAAGAGCAATGGGCAAAGTATTATCACATTTTGATGATAAACTAATTAGTGTTGTTTTAGGGGGACGCGAGGTCAACCAAACATTACTTGATCAGAAGTTTGATTATATCTTCTTTACCGGTGGCGATGTAGTCGGTCGTATTGTTATGGAAAAAGCTGCGAAGCACTTAACGCCATTTAGCTTAGAACTAGGAGGTAAGTCACCATGTATTGTCGATGAAACAGCGGATTTAGACCTTGCTGCGAAGCGCATTACGTGGGGGAAATATTTAAATGCGGGACAAACATGTGTTGCTCCTGACTATTTATTAGTTCATGCGAGTGTTAAAGAAGAATTAATCAAAAAAATTAAACAATGGATAAAGAAATTCTATTATGTTGATGGAAAGTTATCACCAAGTTTTACTTATATTATTAATGATAAGCATGTTGAAAGACTGAAAGGTTTAATTAATAAAGATAAGTTAATCTTTGGAGGTAATGTAAATAATCGGCAAATGGAACCAACAATTCTTGATGGGGTTACTAGAGAAGATGCTGTAATGCAAGAAGAAATCTTTGGCCCTATTTTACCAGTATTAACATTTGAATATCTAATTGATGTTGTAAAAGAACTTCAAACCCTTGATAAACCGCTGGCTTTATATTATTTTTCTAATAACAATAATAATATTGAATATGTGGTAAATAGTGTAAGTTATGGGGGAGGTTGCATTAATGATACTATCATGCATTTAACGAACGATATGTTGCCATTTGGAGGAGTTGGGCGTAGTGGTATGGGAGCGTATCATGGAGAGAAATCTTTTGAAACATTCTCTCATTACAAGAGTGTTTTTGTTAAAGGGAAGGTTGAACTTGATGTGAAGTACCCACCATATGATGCTAAAAAACTAGCAACGCTTAGAAAGGTAACTAAATAAAAATTATGCATTTTGTAAAAGTCAAAGGGATAATCTCACCTAATGGAGGGATGAATATCTATCGTGGTTGTACCCATGGATGTATATATTGTGATTCCCGCAGTAAGTGTTACCAGATAAATCACCAATTTGAAGATATAGAAGTAAAAGAAAATGCTTTAGAATTACTAGAAGCGACTTTACAAAGAAAACGCAAAAAAATAATGATTGGGACGGGCTCCATGACTGATCCCTATAACCATGTTGATGATGTAGTTCATTATACTAGAAAAGCTTTAGCAATTATTGAAAAGTATGGCTTTGGGGTGACAGTTCTAACTAAATCAAACAAAGTGTTAAACGATTTGGATATTTTAGAGCGAATTGCTAAGAAAAGCAAAGCAGTGGTTCAAATGACACTAACTTGCTATGACGAAGAAATATGTAAGATAATTGAACCTCATGTTTCTACTACTAAAGAACGCTTTGAAGCATTAAAAATTCTTAACCAGCATAACATACCAACTATCGTTTGGTTAGATCCTATTTTACCCTATATCACCGATACTTTAGAGAACTTACAAGGGATTTTAAGGTATTGTATAGAAGCAAAAGTCAAAGGAATAATTTGCTTTGGCATGGGACTTACCTTACGCGAAGGTAATCGTGAATACTTTTATGAAAAACTAGATGAGCATTTTCTAGGTTTACGATTAATCTATGAACGCAACTATGGACTAAACTATGAGATTAATAGTCCTTACAATAGCTCACTGATGAAAGTTTTTCAACGTGTATGCGAAGAAAATGGCATTATGCATGATGTTAATGAAATATTTAGCTATTTGCATGAGATGCCCAAACAATATGAGTTTCAACAACTTATGGAAATCTAATAAACTACAAGTAATGCTTGTAGTTTTATTTTGGCAAGTACAATCTAATTTGTAAATGATTTGCTAAAAATACGGAAAGTGATATAATATAAGAGAAAAGAAGGTGTACTATGAAGAAAATTAAAGCATTATTAACAGTTCTCTTTGCCATTTGTTTATCTTTCGTTCTTATCGCTTGTAAAGAAAAAGAACCAGTTATTACTGGTATCGAAGTAGTTCAAGATGGTATTAACACTTGGGAAGAACATCGTGAGAATAATTTAGAAGAATTAGAGTTAACAGTTAAGTATAGTGATGGTAATGACCAAAAAGTACCATTTACATTAGATATGATTTTACCAGAAGACTTACAGTATTTATCGGTAGTTGGCCGTCATGAAGTAACCGTAAAGTACTTAGAATTTGAAACTAAGATAACTTTTGAAGTTCAGGAGTATTCAACACCTGGTATTGAATATGTATTAAGTTTTAATAAATCTTATTATACAGTTGCTGGATATTTAGGCTATGATACGATTGTAACAATTCCAAGTCGATATGAAGGTGTTCCAGTAACTAAGATTGCTGATAAGGCTTTTTATAGTAATGAAACCATTAAAAAGGTTATTATTCCAAATACGATTACAAGCATTGGTGCTATGGCATTCCAATATTGTAAATCAATGCGTAGTGTTTATATTCCTGATAGTGTTGAAAAAATTGGTAATCATGCTTTCTATGATACTAAAGTTATTTACTTAGAGAAAGAGCAAAAAGAAGATTTTGAAGAACAATGGTATGATGCTCCTAATAGCTGCCTTTATAATAATATAGCTCCTAATAATCTTGAACAAATTAATGATTATGAGATATTAAAAGATTTTGATAATAATAGTGCAGTGATTACATGCTATTTAGGTGAAGACACTGAATTAAATATTCCTACTACTTTTAATGGTGAGTTACAGAATACCAAGATTGGTGATTATGCATTTGCATATTGTCTGAAACTTGTAACACTCTCCATTAGCGAAGGATTTGTGGAAATTGGTAATCATGCCTTCAGTGGTTGTGAAAATATTAAGAAAATTACTTTACCAACTACTCTTAAGAAGATTGGCAGTTATGGTTTTTCTAGTTGTACTAGTTGTACGGATTTTGCCTTTAATGAAGGACTTGAACATATTGGCTCAGCTGCTTTCACTTGGTGGAGCAGTATGGAAGTCTTTAGAATACCTGAAACGGTTAAGTATATTGGTGCATATGCCTTCCAATGGAATACTAATTTAAAAGAATTCTACATTCCACTAGGAGTTGAAAGTATTGAAAATGGTGCTCTTTATGCATGTAGTAAATTAACTATCTATTGTGCCGAACCATCAATGCCTGCTACTTGGGGTGTAACTTGGAATGTAAGCAATCGTCCAATTAAATGGAACTATCAAGGTGAATAAAATGATTCGCAAATGTTTTACAATTAATCCATTAAGAACAAGTGAAGACATTAAAAGTTATGAAGAAAACTTGGTAAAGACTAATATTTATCAAGGCTGTGAAATATTTTTTCCCTATAGTGTCAGTGAAATGCAAAAGCGCAATTATATTAATAGTGTAAAAGCCTTAGAGAAATATCCAAACTTTGAAATTGTTTGCCATTTACCATATGGAGCTGACAATAATCTTGCGACGATGGTTGATTTAGATCGCACAATGGATCGTTTCTATGAAGCAATTGATTTTGCTGATATTTTTGGAGTTGAAAAATTGACGCTCCATCCGGGTTCTCTTGATCACACCCTAACCAAAGAAGAAGCAGAATTTTTAGCAGCTCGTAATATTAAAAAATTATGCCAGTATGCTAGTAAATATAATATGGTGGTTATGCTAGAAAATTTAGTTGGTCAAGATGAACTTGCCAAAACACCTGAAGAAATGCAAGAATTAATTGATAATGTCAATGAACCTAATATTAAGTTTATCTTTGATTGTGCACATTACCACGCATCATATCAAGAGATACCTAGTAAAAAAGATATTAGTAATTTTGCCTTTATTATGCGGGATGATTTATGTCATCTACACTTGAGTGATAATAATGGTAAGTCAGATCAACATGCTGCTCTTGGAAAAGGAACAATTGATTTTGTCAGCTATTTTAGAACATTAAAGATGATTAACTATCAAGGTTTATATTCTTCGGAAGTATTATTTAACGATTATCAAGATT
>CAYJAQ010000041.1:0-11474 GCA_964368275.1 uncultured Staphylococcaceae bacterium | reverse complement strand
GTATATAATAATATTGTTTAATAATACTAAACTTAAAGTTTAATATTTTTAAAGAAATAGAGGTGATAGTGTGAGTATTGGATCTAAGATCAAAGAACTCCGAATGTTATGTTCACTGACTCAAGAAGAATTAGCTGATCGTTGTGACTTAACAAAGGGATATATTTCACAACTTGAGAATGATTTAACCAGTCCGTCAATTAGTACTTTAACTGATATTTTATTTGCTTTAGGTACGAGTTTGAAAGACTTTTTTAATGAAGAGTCAGAGGATACCATTGTGTTTTCTCCGGATGACTATTTTACTAAAGATGGCGAAGAACATAAAATTACTTGGTTAGTGCCGAATAGTCAGAAAAATGAAATGGAGCCTATTCTATTTGAATTAGCAGGCAATGCTATTTCCGATGTTGATATGCCCCATGAAGGTGAAGAATTTGGATATGTGTTAGAGGGTAAAATATTAGTAGTATATGGTAATAGACAAGTTGTGTGCAAGAAGGGTGAGACTTTTTATTTAGTTACTTCCAAGAAACACTACATTAAAAATCTACTAACAAAACCTGCTAAGATTATTTGGGTTAGTAGCCCACCTAATTTCTAGAATTGAGGTAAAAGTCTATGGCAAAAAAAGATAATGTAATAATTGAATTAACCGATGTGTCCAAGGAATATGATGGAACATTAGCAGTTGATAATTTTAATTTGTATGTTAATAAGGGTGAGTTTATCACTTTTTTAGGCCCTTCTGGTTGTGGCAAGACAACAACACTGCGAATGATTGCTGGTTTTGAAAAACCAACTAGTGGTAAGATTCTTTTAAATGGAATGGATATTACTGATCTACCTCCATATGAAAGACCTGTCAATACGGTTTTCCAACGGTATGCGTTATTTCCTCACCTTGATGTATATGATAATGTTGCTTTTGGTTTAAAGTTAAAGAAAATACAAGATAAGATTTTAAACGAAGATGGTACAGTTAAGAAAATAATTGAACGTAAGTATACTGTTGAAGAGATTGATGTTAAAGTAACAAAAGCTTTAAAAATCGTTGATTTAGAAGAATACGAATGGCGTAATATTTCAACTTTATCAGGTGGTCAACAACAAAGAATCGCTATTGCGCGAGCAATTGTTAATGAACCCCAAATCTTATTACTTGATGAACCGCTTGGGGCTTTGGATTTAAAGATGCGGAAAGATATGCAACTTGAATTAAAAGAAATGCACAAGAAGCTAGGAATCACCTTTATTTACGTAACTCATGATCAAGAAGAAGCATTGACAATGTCAGATACGATTGTTGTTATGAAAGATGGTATGATTCAACAAATAGGTACGCCTGAAGATATTTATAACGAACCCAAAAATGCGTTTGTAGCAGACTTTATTGGAGAAAGTAATATTTATGAAGGTACTATGGTTGGTGATAAACAGATACGTTTCCTAAATCATGTTTTTGAATGTGTCGATGATTTTCCGATTAATGAAAAAGTTGATGCTGTTTTGCGACCTGAAGATATCAAGTTATCTGAAGCTGGTGAAGGCATGGTTGATGGTAAATTAGTAAGTAAAATATTTAAAGGTGTACACTACGAATATGTAATGATGGTAGGACGCAGTGAAGTAGTAATTCAAGATACACGAAATCTACCTATTAATTGCAAAGCTAGTATGTCCATTGTCCCTTTTGATATTCATATTATGAAAAAAGACTTTGTCAATAATACCTATGATGCTTACATTGATAAGAACAATCGAGTAATAATTTCTGATGTTGCTTTTGATTGCGATGTAACGCAGCTAATCCCTGGTTCGCACCTTGATGATGATGGTTATTTAATAGATGCAAATGGGGTCAAGTATGATTTAACTGACGCTGATGTAAAAGCAATAATTGGGTTAAATGATATTGAAGTTATGGATAGTGAAGAAGATGGAACAGCAGCTGGAACAATTGTTTCAATTATCTATAAAGGCGATCACTACCAAATTATTATTCGGACAGATGAAGATGAAGACTTTGTCACTAATACTGAATATACATGGAATGAGTTTGACCGCGTTAGTGTAAAAGTTGAATCAGCGAAGATTAAACTAGTACTGAAACAAGAGGCAAGCCAATATGTCAAAAATTAAGTTTTCGCGTAAACTGCTGGCTATTCCGTATGGATTGTTTCTATTAGTCTTCGTTATTGTTCCCTTATTGTTAATTATTTACTATGCTTTTACTAATGAAGCAGGACAATTTACTTTTGGAAATTTAATTTCTTTTTTCAGTAGTAAAACAAATATAAGTACCTTTTTGATTAGTGTAATAATTGGATTAGGTAATACTTTACTCTGTCTGTTAATCGGTTATCCAATTGCTTATATTCTTTCTAAAAAAGATTTTAAGTATGGTGCTTTAGTAATTTTATTATTTATTATGCCAATGTGGATAAACTTTGTTTTACGAACAGCAGCAACCCGTGATCTATTGTATTGGATTGGTATTAATGGGGGTGAACATCCATATTTAACGACAATGATTGGTATGGTTTATAACTATATTCCGTTCGTGATTTTACCCCTTTATACAACAATGATTAAAATGGATCAAAGCTTAGTGGAAGCATCAATGGATTTAGGAGCAACTCCTGCTCAAACATTTGTCCGCACGATTATTCCAATGACTAAGCCGGGTATTATATCAGCGGTATTAATGGTCTTTATGCCAACAATGTCATCATATGTTATTAGTGATGTTATGGGCGAAAGACAAATTACCTTAATTGGTAATAGTATTCAAATTTATTTTGATAAAGGAATGTGGCATCTAGGCAGTTTGATTGCTTTAATCATGCTAGTAATTATTGGGTTAATTATGTACTCTACTCGCAATATGGAACGTGAGGATAATGTTCGAGGTAGTATATGGTAAAAAAGATAATTTCAAGAGTATTTGTTTTTACCATGTTGCTAGTTATGTATGCTCCAATATTAGTATTAATAATTTATAGTTTTACTGATTCTCAAAACTTGGGTGATTGGCAAGGCTTTAGTTTCCGCTTATATGCTAGCTTATTTAAAAATGTCAAGGTTATGGAAGCTCTTAAAAATACAATTATGATTGCTTTATCATCAGCCACTGTATCAACAATTCTAGGAACAATTGGCGCAATAGGTATCTTTTATTCGAGCCGAAAAGTTCGTGATACCTATGAAACAGTTGGACAAATTCCTGTTTTAAATCCAGAAATTGTAACAGCTTTATCACTAGTAGTATTATTTGTATTTGTCGGCATTAAAACCAATTTTATTACATTACTAATTGGACATGTCGTACTAACAATTCCGTTTGTTGTTTTAAGTGTTACACCAAAATTAAAACAAATGGATCCTAGCATTTATGAGGCAGCCCTTGATTTAGGAGCAAAGCCCGCAACAGCTCTGAGAAGAATTATTTTGCCTGATATTTTACCAGGTGTGCTATCTGGCTTTATTTTGTCAGTAACATTATCACTTGATGATTATATCATTACAGCATTTACGCGCAATGACTCATTTAATACGCTAAGCACATATATATATGGCTTAACGAGTAAGAGACCTTTGCCACCATCTTTAAGAGCATTAACAACTTTAATATTTATAGTAACATTAGCGGTTTTAGTATTAATGAATTTAAAGAAAAAAGAACCAGCTAAGAGAAAGGTGAGAATATGAAAAAAACAGTATTAGTATTATTAATGTTAGCAACATTCTTAATGCCAACTGCCCTTGTGAAGGCAGAAGATGAGAATGTATTAAGAATCTACAATTGGGTAGATTATATTGATGATGGTTATGATGATGAGGGAAATAATGTAGGAGAATCTGTTTTAGAGTTATGGAAAGCAGATTACGAAGCAAGAACTAAGAAAACTGTTACATATGAATATCATTTATTTGAAACAAATGAATCAATGCTTAACACTTTAAAATCAGGTAAGTCAACATATGATCTTATTTGCCCATCAGATTATGCTATTCAAAGAATGATGTTAGATGGCATGTTAGAAAAATTTGATTTAGATGCTATGCCAGAATACCAAAAGAATGTTTCACCATATTTCAAATCACTTTTTGAAAAGAATGGTTGGTCAGAATACGCAATTGGGTATATGTGGGGCACAATGGGTCTATTATATGATTCAGCTGAAGTTGATTCTGAAGATGTTAAAACATGGGATGCCATGTGGAATAACAAGTATGTCAACAAAGTAACAACTAAAGATAGTGTTCGTGATACTTACTTCGTTGGTGCAATGCATGTTTACAAAGAAGAATTAATGGGTTTAAGAACACAATACCTAAATAAAGAATTAAGCCAAGCTGATTATAACAGTAAAATCAATGAGATTATGAATCGTGTTGATGATGAAACCCTTGCTAAAGTCGAAGTTGCTCTAAAAGAAATGAAGAAAAATATCTTCGGTTTAGAAGTAGATAGTGGTAAAGGTGATATCGTTACTGGTAAAATCGCTATGAATCTTGCTTGGAGTGGTGATGCTGTTTATTCTATGGATACAGCTGATGCTGAAACTGATAAACATTTATGTTACACAGTACCTGATGAAGGTAGTAATGTATGGTTTGATGGTTGGGTAATGCCTAAAGGCGCTAATAAAGAGTTAGCCCAAGATTTTATCAACTATATGTCAAAACCCGAAATTGCTAAAAAAAATATGAATAAGATTGGTTATACAAGCGCTATTGCTGGCGAAGATGTATTAAGCATGATTGATGAATGGTATGGAGCCGAAGGCGATAACGGTGTTGAAGTAGACTTAACTTATTTCTTTGAAGGAACTGTTGAACCAAATGAAGATGGTAAAGTAATTGTAACAGTTGATCCAGAGTATATTGGTCGTCAATTTTCTGCCCAATATCCTGATTTTGAAACTATTTCACGCTGTGGTGTAATGGAAGACTTTGGAGACCAAAATATAGCAGTGTTAGAAATGTGGAGTAACTTTAAAGGTAACGATCTTACAGTGATATCATTCGTTATTATTGGTGTCGTAGTGGTTGCTGTAGCAGCATTCTTCATTATTAAAGCGAAAAAATCGTCTGTTCGTAAAGCACGTAAACATTAAAAAGATAATACACTACTTGAATAATCAAGTAGTGTATTTTACATTTAACGAAATACTTGCTTTTTTGTTACAGTTTTGTTATAATATATAAGCAAGTTAACGATAGGGGTATCGTATAACGGTAGTACACCGGTCTCCAAAACCGTCAATGTGGGTTCGATTCCTACTACCCCTGCCATGGCGAATGTGGTGAAGTGGTTAACACTCCGGATTGTGGCTCCGGCATTCGAGGGTTCGAACCCCTTCATTCGCCCCATTTTTAAAATTTGATTATGCAATGCATAATCCTTTTTAATATATATTAATTAATAGTCATTTAACATTCAGATAAATTTCACTTGTATTATAATAAATAAGTGATATACTATGAGTGTATATTGGAATAATATAGCAATTTGTAGTTTATTATTTGGATAATTGTCATATAATAAAATAGAGAGTTTAAGTAATTTATCTGATTGAATAAATAGAAAGAGGGAAAAATGAAAATACAATTAATTAGTGACACATCATGTGATTTGACATTAGAAGAACAATCTTTGTATAATGTATCGACAGTACCTTTTTATGTGTCATTTGATGACAAGACTTATCTAAAAGAAAATGTTGATATTACGACGGAATCTTTTTATCAAACTGTAATTGACAATCCAAGTTATCACCCAAAATCATCTTGCCCATCAAGTGGTGACTATTTTACGGTATTTGAAAAATATGTAAAAGAAAATGTGGCAATAATCTGCATCTGTATTACTACTAAGTTTAGTGGCTCCTACAACAGTGCATTAGTTGCTAAAGATATGATTTTAGAAGAGTATCAAGATGCAAAAATTACCGTAATCAATTCATGCGTAAATACCGTTCTACAAGGATTACTTGTTGTACAAATTAGCAGAATGATTTCTAAAGGCTTAACATATGAAGAAATAATTGAAAAGATTGAGCAAATTACCCCAACTGGCAGAATATTCTTTACAATAGGTAGTTTAGAATATTTAAGCAGAGGTGGACGCATCGGAAAACTTGCTACTATTATTGCGGATACTATTCAAGCTAAACCAATTATTGTTTTACAAGATGGCGAGATATTCTCCAAAGGGCTTGTTATTGGCCGAAAACGTTCTATTCTCAAAGTCATTGATACTATTAAACAATATTTTGTAAAACAAAAGGAAGATATGAATGACTATGAATTTGTAGTAGGGTATGGATCAAGTATTGAAGAAGGCCTGAAATTACAGGAAAAGTTTCAAAACTTACTGACTGAACTAGGTGTAAAAATAAAGATAGGCATTGCTAGAATAGGAAGTACTATTGCTGTTCACACAGGTCCTCATCCAATAGGCATTGCTTTTATAAAAAGAGCAGAATAATTAAAGTTGCAACACAGTTGCGACTTTTTTGTAGTTCTGCCATAACTTTTTAAATTTAATTACTTTTATTATTACAAGCAATATGTTATAATCTATAATAATAAGTAGAAAAATGAAGAAGAGGTAATTAAATGCTTAAAAAATTTTGTTCGTATTACAAACCCCACTGGAAGTTGTTTGTCTTAGATATGTTTTGTGCTTTATTAGTGGCACTTTGTAATTTATTTTATCCCTTTATTACTAAAAATATTATTAATGATTATGTACCCAATAAGAAACTACAATTATTAATTATTTGGTGTATTATCTTACTATTAATATATATGATAAAAACGATACTGAATTTTATCATTCAGTATTGGGGCCATATAGTTGGTGTGCGTATTCAAGGAGATATGCGTAAAGAATTATTCCGCCATTTAGAAGAGCTACCATTTAGTTATTTTGACGAAAATAAAACGGGAACAATTATGTCCCGGATCATTAATGACTTAATGGATATTTCAGAACTAGCTCATCATGGACCTGAAGATATCTTTCTTTCCATTATTACCCTTGCTGGAGCTTGTGTGATGATGTCGACTACAGTAGATCCATGGTTAACACTTATTGTTTTTGCAATTATTCCAGTCTTTGTGATATATGCGGTCATTACCCGAAAAGGTATGCGCAATGCTTTCAAAAAAATGCGTGAAGAAACAGGAAAAATTAATGCAAGCGTTGAAAGCAGCGTGTCAGGTATTCGGGTAGCTAAGGCTTATACGGCAGCTGATCACGAAATTGAACGTTTTGATGCAGCAAACGAAGACTTTAAAAAAGCTCGTAGTGGAGCATATAAGAAAATGGGATTCTTCTTTTCGGGCATGCAATTCTTTACAGATTTTATGTACCTAGTTGTACTTGTTGCTGGCGGTCTATTCTTCTATTATGAAAAGATTGACATTGGTTCATTTACTGCTTATATCCTTTATATCACAATGATTATTTCACCAATTCGAACTTTAGTTTCTATTTTTGAACAAATCCAAAATGGTATGACGGGATTCTCACGTTTCCAAGAAGTGATGAATACACCAAAAGAAGTTGAAAAAGAAGATGCAGTTGAAATAAATGGTATTAGTGATTGTATAAGATTTAATGATGTTGATTTTAAGTATGCCGATAATGACAATCCGGAAGGCTCAGAAAGTGGAAAACTTGTTTTAAATCAACTAACGCTAACAATTGAAAAAGGTAAGACAGTAGCATTAGTCGGACCATCTGGTGGGGGTAAAACTACTATTTGTCACTTAATCCCGCGTTTTTATGAAGTATCGTCAGGCAGCATAACAATTGATGGCATTGATATTCGTGACATTAGACGCAATTCGTTACGGCGTAACATTGGTATTGTCGCTCAAGATGTTTTCTTGTTTGCTGGATCAATTAAAGATAATATTGCTTATGGTGATTTCTCAGCTACTACAGAAGATATTATTGAAGCTGCTAAAAAAGCAAACATTCATGAGTTTGTTTTAGGACTTGAAGAAGGCTATGATACCTACGTAGGTGAACGCGGTGTCAAGTTATCAGGTGGTCAAAAACAAAGAATATCAATTGCCCGTGCTTTCTTGAAAAATCCTTCAGTCTTGATTCTTGATGAAGCAACCAGTGCATTAGACAATGTTACTGAAATGCAAATTCAATCAGCACTTGAGCATTTAAGTAAAGGTAGAACAACAGTTGTCGTAGCTCACCGCTTGTCGACTGTTAAGAATGCTGATAAGATTATTGTGCTTTCGGAAAAAGGAATTGAAGAACAAGGTACTCATGAAGAATTAATTAGCAAAAACGGGATTTATGCTAATTTATATCAATATCAATTTAAAGATTAGTGTCCTGTGGACACTTTTTTAAATAAAAAA
Source organism: uncultured Staphylococcaceae bacterium (assembly GCA_964368275.1). Classification (GTDB taxonomy): domain Bacteria; phylum Bacillota_I; class Bacilli_A; order ML615J-28; family CAG-313; genus CAYJAQ01. Next base: position 3,074 of record CAYJAQ010000041.1, on the reverse strand, counting down.
AGGAAGAAAATTCTTCCTTAGTTTAATTAATATCAGCCCCAAAAGGCATTATTGTTAATTGACCTACTTTAAACCATTGCTTAGCAAATGGTATACCAATAATAGTAATAAAGAAGATACCGCCAATTATGTAGCAAGCAAGGGCAGCTTCTAATCCACCAAAAATCATCCAAATGATATTCATGAAAGGGTGAGCTCCAAAATCAGATTTGATTTTAGCCCCAAAAGGCCAAAAATATAAGCGCATTAATTTAAAGTATTGCAAGCCAAAAGGGATAAAAATAATACTTACGCAACAAGCTACTCCCGCAATCAGTGCATAAAGACTCATAATGAATCCACCAAAAATGAACCATAATAGATTACCTAATATTTTCATAAATTTACCTCCAACAATATTATAGTATAATTTGCAGGAAAAGTCATTTTTTCTAATAATAATATTTAATATGGGACATAATAGTATAAGAAAAAATATATGGAGGAAAATATGAATCTAAAGGGATCAAAAACTGAACAGAATTTATGGAAGGCATATGCTGGGGAAAGTCAAGTACGTAATAAGTATACTTATTTTGCTAGTCGTGCAAGAAAGGACGGCTATGAAAAAATTGCATTTATTTTTGAAGAGACAGCAAATAATGAAAAAGAACATGCAAAGTTGTGGTTAAAGGCTTTAAATGAAATTGGAACAACTCCCGAAAACTTACAAACAGCTATTCGCGATGAGAATTATGAGTGGACAAAAATGTATGAAGAATTTGCTAAAGTCGCATATGAAGAAGGTTTTGTAGCTATTGCTAATCAATTTGAGCAAGTCGCTAAAATTGAAAAGACTCATGAGATGCGCTATCAAAAGCTATTACAAGAAGTACAATCAGGCAAGGTGTTTGATAAAGGGGAAATGACTACTTGGGTATGTCGCAACTGTGGCTATAATCATGTTGGGACTAGTGCACCTGTTGTTTGTCCAGTTTGTTATCATCCTCAAGCCTTCTTTGAAGATAAAAATGCCAAAAATTAAAACCGTTTTTAGCGGTTTTTTCTTTTTTTAACCATTTATTGAATAAATATGATATAATATATCAAGAGGTTTATATGATAGAGGTTAGAGTAGCAAAAAGCAATCAAGAATTTATTGATTTATATAATGATTATTTACTAACCTATCAACTAGAAACACAATTATTTGTACTAAATTTAAAAGATATTAATCAAGAATTACAACCGAATAATATTAGAGGTGGTGTTTATGTTGATCATAAGCTAGCCTTGATCTTCTTAAATGCTAATCCCTTTAATCTATTACTTTTAGGTATTAATAATTGTAAGGAAGCAAATGCGGCTTTAGTTGATTATATAGTAAATAACGGGGTGGAAATAAAAGGTATTTTAACCAACCAATTAGATGCTGAGCAATTCATTAATGAATATCATAAATGTCATGCAGGTAAGCTGGAGATTGATGTAAAAATGGATATTATGAAGCTTGATGTCTTACAGCCAATTAAACTAACTGGTAAGATTACACTTGCCACAAAGGATCATGCAGTTAGCTTAATTACTTTTTATCAAAGTTTTTGTGTTGATGCTTTAGCCGAAGTTACCAGTTTTGAAAATGCTACGAAAACTATTATTAGAATGATTGAGGCCCAACGTTTATATGTGCATAGTGATGCTGAAGGTAACCTGACTGGAATGATAGCCTGCTCGCGCCGAATGAAAGATGCTGAAGCCTTATCATGTGTTTATACAACAGATAGTTATCGAAATAAAGGGCACGCGGCATCAATGGTTTATCAGCTGTGCAAGTTATTACTTGAAAATGATGACTATGTAGTATTATTTGTTGATCAAGATAATCCAATTTCCAATCATGTTTATGAAAAAGTAGGTTTTAAAATAGTAACTGATATGTACGATTATAAGTTGAAGAAATGAAATAGTAACTAAGATATTGATGTTTTGTAAGGAATGTGAAAATATGACAAAAATTACTCCGAGTATTATCAAGCGATTAAGGCAAAAGGATGAAGAAGCTTTTGAAGTGTTTTTCATGGAATACAAGAATATTATTTTTTACCAAGCAATGCGTTATGTGCAAAACACACATACGGCTGAAGACTTAACACAAGAGATATTCATGAAAGTTATAGAAAGCATTGATTATTATGATGATAAAAAAGGTGCTTTTAGTACCTGGACAATGGCCATCGCTCGTAACTATATCACAAGTTATGTCAGAAAGGATAAAGAAAAATATACATTAAGTGAAGATAACTTGGAAAATGCTTATAGTAGTGATAGTAATACAGAATATAATTTAAAACTTTCTGAATTGGAAAGCAATATGACTGAGGATGAATACCTAGTATTAATACTAAGAATAGTTCAAGGTTGGAAATATGTTGATATCAGTAAACATATGAAATTAACAACAAATCAAGTACGCCACTTGTATAAAAAGGCCGTAAAAATTTCGAAAAGGGTATTGGGTGATAACGATGAGAATAAAAACCAAGATTAAACAAGATTTTTTAAAAAACTATGAAACAAAATTAGAAATTGCAAAAGTAACCGAAAATCTAGAATTAAAGCCAAAAACAATTAAATCATTTTCCTTCACATATGCTTGTTGTTTAGTATTAATAATAAGTGTTATGGGTGTTCTTGTAGGTGCAACTGCCGTAGCTAATAAGATTGATACGAAGTATAGTTCATCAATTAATGATATTGTTGAAATCGAAAAGATTAATGAATATTATCAATTGATATCTAATTATGAAACTAATTCAATTAAAGAACCAGGAAAATGGATTATTTCTATTTCCCAAGGAACTATGGTGGAAGAGGATAAACACAAGACTGTTTTCTTTATTGAAATTGATTTACTTGACAGTAAATATGCGTATAGTGGTTTAATTATTGAATCACGGAGTTTAGATTACCAGAAGTATTTTTCAATTAGTGCTAAAAAAACTATTCTTCTTATAGTTGACACTGATAAGATAGTTGAAAATACTTGCGCCTATTTTACTATTTTCCAAGGAAATGATAAGTTTACTATAAGATAT
>CAYJAQ010000040.1:0-11845 GCA_964368275.1 uncultured Staphylococcaceae bacterium | reverse complement strand
TACAAAGTATGATTACACTTTTTTATTAGTGTCTACTTTATAGGGTCTATTTTAAAGAAAGCCCTAAGGCTTTCTTTTTTTTATTGCTAAAATTCGCAGTTTCTAGGCGTTCTAGGATAAGGAATAACATCTCTTATGTTTTCTACTCCTGTTACATACATGATTAATCTTTCAAAGCCAAGACCAAATCCTGCATGTCTTACTCCACCATATTTTCGAAGATTAATATACCACTCTAAATCTTCTTTTTTCATTTTTAAATCATCCATCCGTTTTACTAAAAGGTCATATCTTTCTTCTCTTTGTGATCCGCCCACTAATTCTCCTGCTCCAGGGACTAATAAATCAACTGCAGCAACAGTTTTTTCATCATCATTCATTCGCATATAAAAAGCTTTTATTTCTTTTGGCCAGTTAGTTACAAAAACCGGTGCTTTAAAATGCACATCTGTTAAATATTTTTCGTGTTCTGTACATAAATCTTCACCAAATTGTGGTTCATTATCAAACTTAACACCTGATGCTTTTAATATTTGAATTGCATCGTGGTGGGTACATTGCTTCATTTCTGATTTAAGCAATGATTCTAATTGTTCTATTTTACCAGGTGCAACAAATTTATCGAAAAATTCTAATTCTTCTTTAGCATTTTCTAATATATACTTTACAACGGATTTTATCATATTAGTAATCAACTCAATATCATCATTTAAATCAGCAAAAGCTATTTCTGGTTCAATCATCCAAAACTCTGAAGCGTGTCTTGTAGTGTTAGAATTTTCTGCTCTGAATGTGGGCCCGAATGTGTATACTTTTTTAAATGCCAAGGCGTATGTTTCGGCTTCTAATTGGCCGGTAACCGTTAGATTAACTGGCTTGCCAAAAAAATCTTTTGTATAGTCTACTTTACCATCTTTAGCAATACGATTTAAATCAAGGGTGGTTACTTGGAACATTTCTCCAGCTCCTTCGCCATCATTGGATGTAATTAGCGGCGTATTTACATATATAAAACCATTCTCTTGAAAAAATTTATGAATAGCATACGCAAGTTTACTTCTTACTGAAAAGACAGCATTAAAAAGATTAGTGCGTGGGCGCAAATATGCTTGTTCGCGCAAAAATTCTTTTGTATGTCTTTTTGGTTGAATTGGGTAATCTTCTGGACAATCTCCTTCTAAGACTACTTTGCTAGCTTTTATCTCAACTGCTTGCTTACCCGGTGACTCTACAACAATGCCTTCAACAGTAAGAGCACAACCTACACGATATTTCGATATTTCACCAAAGTTTGCAATACTTGATTCATATACTATTTGAATGTTATCCACGGACGATCCATCATTTACATTTAAAAAGCCAAATTCTTTTTGATTACGGTTACTGCGAACCCAACCTTCTAATAAGACTTCCTTCTCAATAAACTTCTTTGGTTCTCTTAATAACTCTCTAATACTTGTTTTCATTCTTTCCTCCTAAATAAATAAAAGTCCTCAACTGACTTAATCAGCTAAGGACGAAAAAACATTTTACGCGGTACCACCTTAGTTCACAACTTATTTGTGCACTCAATTGCCTTTAACGCAGGGTATACGGGTAGTTCTAATTGCAATACGCTTTCTTCTACCACTCATAGGTGTTTTTTCAAGATGGCTTTTCTTTAAGTTCACACTATCCTTAAATCACTGAAGCAAGTTTCATCTTTACTCTGCCTATTCAACGTTTTTAATATTTGTAATGATTATATTATATATATGATGTTTTGTCAAATTATTCGTGTTTTTATTTTCCTAGACAAAAGCGAGCAAACAATTCATTAATTAAATCTTCATCATTTACGTTTCCTATAATCGCTCCTAAGAAATTCCAAGCTTTTCTAAGATTAAACTCAACAAAGTCAATATATAGTCCTTCTTTAATCTGTTCAAGCGCTTCTTCAATACTATTTAATGATTCTTTTATTAAACCTGTTTGACGTGCATTTCCAACATACGCTACATTGTCTGTATTAACGTCATTAATCATAACATAATTTCTTACTTTATCTTCTAACAATAATATATCGTCATTATTTAATGAAGATATATATATAGCTTCCGGGATAACTGTTTTATTAACTTTAAGTTCTAAGTCACTTTTGTTAACAATAACCAAGCGTTTTCGATTTTTTGTTGTCTCTAGAAGCTCATAATCATTTTCATCTAAGGGTTTGCTGCCATCTATAATTAGCAGTATTAGTTCAGCTTGATCAATTTTAGCTTTTGCTCTTGCTACTCCAATTTTTTCTACTTCATCTATAGTGTCGCGAAGACCTGCTGTATCAATTAAATTTAACATTAAACTTCCTAAATGAAGTTTGGCTTCAATTGTATCCCTAGTTGTACCTGGTATTGGCGTTACAATTGCTTTATTTTCGCGTAACAAGGCATTAAGTAAACTACTTTTGCCAACATTAGGTTGTCCAATAATAACCGTGTCAATACCATTCTTTAGTTTTTGAACATCATAAGAAGATTTTAATATATCTATCAGTTTATTCTTTAATTCACAAAGAGCAGGTTTAATCTCATTGTTGGTTAATTCAGCTACATCATCATATTCAGGATAATCAATATTAACCTCAATGATGGATATTATATTCAATAGTTCTATTCTTAATTTTTCTATTGTGTTATAAATACTACCTTGAAGTTCTTTATTAGCAAATTTAAGCGCTGTTTTATTTTCTGCATCAATTAAATCCATGACTGCTTCTGCTTTAGTTAAATCAATGCGACCATTAATAAAAGCTCTTTTTGTAAACTCGCCAGCTTCAGCAAGAGTTGCTCCATTTATGACTAATAATTCTAAAATACGATTAGTTATATATATTCCACCATGGCAATTAATTTCAACAACATCTTCTTTAGTATAAGACTTAGGCGCTTTAAACAAAGTTAATATAACTTCATCAATTATTTCGTTACTTTCTTTATTATATATATGTCCATATATTACAGTATGGCTTTTTGCTTTATTCAAATCACGATCAAATACTTTATTAGCAATTTCAATTGCTTCTCTACCGCTCATTCTAACAATGGAAATGGCACCTCTTCCATACGCGGTAGAAACACCAACAATTGTGGTATCGAATATTGTGTTATTCATTTTTTGTATCCACCTTTCTCACTTGCTTAACTATATTATGCTTGCTTAATTTATTACTATTATTATAACACTTCTTAAAAGTATTTGTATAATTTTTAAATATATATCTTTCTGTAAACATTTTCAAGTACATTTACTTTGCTAAAATTCAATTTTAATCATATAATTTACGTGTTCTTACATTATACTCCTTATAAGTAAGAATATAGAAATTATTATTTCTGTAATTTTTATTTTAATTCTCGTTTCTTTTTAACAAAAAGGGCCTAGGGCCCTTTTTGATTTATCTTACTTTTTTCTTGGTTCAACTATTAAATATCTTTGTGGCTCAACACCTTCAGAATGTGTTGTAACATCACGCCATGTCGATAATTTATTGTGAATAACTTTTCTTTCATAAGCATTCATATAGTTTAATTTCACTGGTATCTTGGTTTTTGCAACATCTCTTGCAACCCGAGTTGCCAGTTTTTCTAAATTCTCATCACGACGACGACGATAATCACCAATATCAACTTTTACTATTAGTCCGTTCTCAGTTTCGTGGTCAAAAAATTGATTAACTACTAATGATGTTATATATTGAAGGGCAACCAATGTTTTGGAATTCTTGCCAATTAATAACCCATTTGCATTTTCAGTAGTTATGCAGTATTCTACTACGTTGTCGCGCATTTTTCTTTCAACAAATCCTAAGATGTTGGCGTTTTTTAAAAAGTTTTCTAAGAAATCTTTTCCCGCTTTTACTGGATTTGCATCAACCATTACATGAACTTGTATTTCATCACGGTTTGCAGATTCATCAGACAATACATCAAAATATAAATTATCTTTTGAAACTGCTAATTCTTTTACAGCTAATTCTTCTACTTCTTGTAGATTAGCTCCTACATATATCTTCTCTTTCATCTTCCACCTCTAGTAACTGTGCTTTTCTTTAATTTTTTCCATACGTCGTGCACTAAGTTTTTGATTAATTGTCATTTGAGCGAGTGAATATAAATTACCAACAAACCAATAGAACCCTAATCCTGCAGGACTTTGCCATACGAAGACAGCCATCATAAAGATCATAAAATACATCATGAACTTCATTGATTTTTGGGTGCTATTTTGAGCAACCGCTTGTCTACGATATTCAGGAATGTTTTCTTGTGATTTTGCTTGTTGTTGCTTTTGACGTCTATCAGTAATAACTTGTGTTAGTATTTGTGTAGCAACAACTAATATCAAAATAATTATTATTCCCCAGAATTGACCAGACCATAGTTCACCACGTAATCCAAATAAATCTACACCAAATATTTTAGTATTTAAATCCGATATCCAATCTGATGTACCAGTTATTTTTCCATCTGTATATGGCATTCTTGAAATTGCACGATACATTCCCATGAATATTGGGAATTGTACAAGTGGCATCAAGCATCCACCAATACCTACTTTATACTTTTTATATATCTGCATTTGTTCCATTTGTTTCATTCTTTGTGATTCTTGGTCCTGTCGATCAGCATATTTTGCTTCAAGCTTATTAAGTTCTGGTTGCATTATTTGCATTTTTAGAGACATATCGTTACTTTTAGCATAGATTGGCCATGCTGCTGTACGCACTAAGATTGTAACAATTATTAAGCCAAGAATATAGTAACCTCCAAGAAGTTTAGAAATGGTCATCATCATCCAACCAATTGGAAATACAATAAAGTTATTAAATAAATGTCCCCAAAAACCATTATCAAACCCATAGAATCTAAGTGGACCTTGTTGTATTTCATATTGTGAAACTTCAATTGTATAATTTTTAACAATTTGGTAAATATCTCTGGTATCTTCTACAACGGTACTTTCTGTTTTTCCAGCAAGATCAGCAGTTAACTCTATTTCTTCATCTTTTAAGATCCCTTCCCATTTTGCTAGTGATTCATCACATAGTTGTATTTGGAAATCTTCGCGTTTGCTAACATCTTTTTTTGTTGTAAAACTTGGTAATATTTCTTTTGCTTTATTTCTAGTATATAAAAGTTGATCATACATGATTAAATTAACCGCTTTATCAACACTTTCTGAATTATCAGGATATTTCTCGTGTAGTGCTGTTACCATATCATGCACATTTTTTTCTAAATCATTAAAGTTAGCTTCTGTTGTGAAATTGCTAAGAGCAGTAGCAGTAATGCTTTTTACTTTTTTTACTTCTTCCTCTGACATTCCTTCCTTATTAACATAATTATCAATACTATTTTTAATATTGTTAATTTGGACTTCTTTTAGAGCGTTTTCAAATGTTGTGTAAGTTGTTGCGTTTCCCCCGCTACAACCTGTAATTACAAGTGAAAAAAAGCAAACAGCAATAAAGACTCCTATATACTTAATCTTTTTTAATCTGTTCATTTAAACTGTTTTCCTTTCTTTTTAATTTGTTGAGCTGATATAACAATTCCTTCGCTTTTTTGTCGAAAGAAGCAACCTTTGATGTTGCTTTTACAACTACAACAATATCACATTGAGGAAGATCTAATAATTCGTTTTTAAATATTTCACGAACAATTCGCTTTGCGTAGTTTCTCTCAACCGCGTTACCAAATTTTTTGTTCACAGAAATAGCTATCCTTCCTCTTTTTTGGGTAAAATTATAATACAAGGTATAGTATTCTCCGCCTATTCTTTCTCTTTTTTGAACGACAGCGGCGATTTCATGGCTTTTCTTTAATCTATATTCTTTTTTCATAATATCACCTCAACAAAATAAAAAGACCTCTCCCTTTCAAAGCGACAGAAGTGGTCCAAATTTTTATTATTATTAAATTTTAAATTATGCAGATAGTACTGCGCGACCTTTTGAACGTCTGCGAGCCAACACTTTTCTGCCTCCAACAGTTGCCATACGAGCACGGAAGCCGTGAGTTTTGCTATGTTTACGTTTATTAGGTTGGTATGTTCTTTTCATATTGAGCACCTCCATTTAAAACCATGCTTGTGTATTATACAATATAATTCACTTTTTGTCAACTTTTTTAAAAAGAAAAAAAGGAAACGCTAATTTCCTTTTTGTTAATGCTTAGTATTCTGGAATATTTTCTAACTTTATGTATACTTTGTCTTCTCTTGTTTCGCCATCAATTTCGGCTTTAGAATACATATATACCTTACTTGATTTATAGAGTGAATCATATGATGATTGAGTTTGTACTACATCAAAGTGCGTTGGCATTGCTCCATAATATGATACCATTTCTATTAAATTAGAAAAGTATTCATCTTTATCAGCTTTATCATTTTCAGTTTCTATATATAATGCAAGTGCAACTTCTCCTACCTCGATACCTTCGTATAATTGCTCTGGAGTGTAGTAGATGTTGGTATAGAATCTATCATATGTTTTAACTTCACCTTCTGTTAACTTGGTTGGTGATTTCTTTTGAAGTTTTATTTTCAGTGTTCTATATGTATAGATTGTTTGTATTACTTTTTGCTTTGATGTTGCGTCCTCTTCAATATTCGTTTCGCGATATTTATCGAATTTTTGATCTTTAGCTTTTAAAAGATCGAATTGATATGTTAACTCCTTGCGAACGTCTTCATCGCCTTCTTTTATTTCATACGATAATCTTACATATGCCGAAGTTGGTTCTGTACTTTTGTTAGTATAATTCTTATCAACAGAACTATACTGACTTGTTTTCTCACCTACTGGAAATGTTGTATAATAGGTTCTATCAGTAACTAACATATCTGAACTCGCTGGATTAGTGTAGCCAGTCATGGTTGCTGCTTGTTTTTCTTTATATACAAAACTATTTTTATCATATTGAATAGCTATATAACAATTAACATTGCGTAATACCTTTTCTTGATCTTTTTGGTCTAGGTAAACTCTAAAATACCAGTTTGCAGTTTCTCTGGTTGTACTATCTGATAAAGGAGAGTGAGTTCTGTGTTCTGTTACTTGAACAGTCAATCTGATGTTCTCGTCTTGGGGATTGTTGCCATAATTACTATAAGGGTTTATATTAACACTAAATGTCAATATGAGTAATGATAATGTTGTTAGTATAACAACGTATATAGCTAATATCATTATTTTCATCGTTGTGTTCAATTTTAATAATGTGCGCATTTCTTTCACCTCTAATTGGATATTTTATCATACTACCTCCTCTATTTCAAGTGAGAAGTTAATAAACTTACTTTTCAATGTTTCCCCACACTGTTTTTGTGGAAAACTTTTTGGCTAGTTTTTTCACGTTGATTTGTGGAAAATTAATGTGGAAAAATTTTTCTTAGCCTTTTAGTTCAATTTTTATTAACTTTATGCTATCATTTATATAGTTTAACAATGAAAGAGGTGATGTTATGGATGATGCAAAAAATCTTTGGCTATCTGTTAAAAAAACACTAAAAAGCACTACTAACATAGGCTCGTCTGAATTCAAAGAACTTTTTGAGCCTATTACTGAAATACACAAAATTCAAAACAATTACATTTTTATAATTGTGCCTCATCAATTAACAAAATTTAGAATTGAGCGTTTTTATTTAAATACTATGAATAAATTACTCGGTGAGCTCGTTGAAGAAAAGACGTGTTTTAAATTAATCACCGCTGATGATGCAAAAAAAGAAAACGAAGAAAATCAAACCAAGAATATTAACAGAGCTGATCCTGTTGAACCAAAGAAAAATTCGCGCATGTTGCGTCCTGAATATACTTTTGAAAACTTTGTTACAGGTGAATCAAACAGATATGCCTTTGTTACTTCTTCGAAAGTCGCTGAATCACCTTCTGTTACAATTAATCCTCTTTATATCTTTGGTGATGTAGGGTTGGGGAAAACTCATCTTATGTCAGCTATTGGTTGGTATATTTTGGAGAAAAACATAAATTCAAACGTTGTCTATACAACTGCTCAGCAATTTACTGATGAGTATTTCATGGCAACTCACAAAGATTCTATTGATGCTATTCAAGATTTTAACAACAGGTATCGCTCTGCCGACGTTTTATTAGTTGATGACATCCAGTTTTTAGCTAATAAAAAGGGTACGCAAGAGGAATTCTTTAAATTGTTTGAATATTTGTTTGAAAACAACAAGCAAATTGTATTAACATCTGATCGTAATGCTTGCGAATTAGAAAATATTATGGAACGTTTAAAATCAAGATTTAGCTGGGGAATGATGGTTGATGTTAAAAAACCTGATTTTAATCATCGCTTCCTTATCTTAAAACGCAAACTCGAGTTCTTATTATCAACTCCTGATGTTGTGGAAAAACAAGCATTAGAATTTATTGCTGAAAAATTTGATAAAAATGTACGAGAATTGGAAGGCGCTCTTAGACGCTTTGTAAATTATTGTGTCTCTTTTAATATACCTTATACACTAGAAAATGCAAAAATATCGTTAGAATCAATTATTGTGAACGACAAACCTATTGATAATGCCGATAATTTCGATTGCATAGAAGCTGTAAAACGTAGTGTTTCTAAATATTATAATGTTTCTGTGGTTGATTTAGCCTCTGAAACTAGAAAAAAGGAAGTTATTCTTCCTAGACAAATAGCTATTTATATCATAAGAAATAAATTTAACATTCCTTTAAAAAAGATTGGCGAATATTTTGGTAACCGAGATCACGCCACTATTGCTCATTCAATTGATAAAATCACTAACGCTTTGGATACTGATTGGACTATAAAACAAGACATAGATAACATTATAAAAGGTCTAAAGTAGTTTTGCTATATAATAAGGAGAGTACATAAATACGTTTTTACGTAAATGTTATCCACATTTCCACATAGCTAATAATAATAAACTAATTACAAATAAATAAAAGGAGAAAACGTATGAAATTTTCGATACAAAGAGAAGTTCTTCTTTCGGCTTTACAAAGCGTTTCACGAGGTTTGTCTTATAAAACGCCAATGCCTGTTTTGACAGGGATTAAAGTAGAACTAACATCCGACACTCTTGTTATGACAACTACAAACAGAGAAATATCTGTACAAGTAGTACTTTCAGCAAACGAAGATGTTGTTATTCACGAGATTGGAACATGCATAATACCAGGAAAATATTTTATTGAAATAGTTAAAAAGATAGAAGGAAAAGTAATAGAATTTACTTTATTTGAAGAAACAACAATAAAGATTATTTCAGAGAGATCTAATTTTACTCTGATAGCTTTAGAAAAATCTAATTTCCCAAAGATTAATTTTGATGTTTTTGGTGAACCAGTAGAATTCACAACTAAAGATTTAAAGAAAGTAATTAAGCAAACAAGCTTTGCAGCAGGAACATCAGAATCGAGAATTACATTAACAGGTGTTTGCTTTGATGTAAAAGAAACGACATTGTCGGTTACAGCAACAGACAGTTATAGATTAGCTAAGAAAGTATTAACCATAGATAAAGCACAAAAAGATTTAAGAATTAACATCCCAAGTAAAGCAGTAGAAGAATTGGCAAAGATACTAGAAGATGATGATGAAAAAGTAAACTTGTATGTTATCAGTGGGAAAGCTCACTTTACGTATAAGAACATCTCCTTTATTACTCGACTAATAGAAGGTAACTTTCCAGACACTTCAAGTTTATTTCCAAAAGAGCATTTAGCGGAAGTAACGTTCAATAAGAATGAACTCATTACTACAGTAGATAGAGCAGCATTATTTACTAATATGGATAATTCGAGCATTGTAAAAATGATAATAAATAGTGAAGGCAATATTCAAATTGCATCTAATTCAAACGAGATAGGAAAGGTAGTAGACGAAATAATTCCGTTGAAAACTACCAGCTTAACACAGTTTCAAATAGCGTTTAGCGCCAAGTATTTTATTGAAGCTTTACGTTCTTTTGATTCGTCAAAGGTTATAATAAAGTTCACAGGAGAGATAAAACCATTCGTTTTAGAGTCGGAAGAAGACCCTGGGACCTTACAATTGATACTTCCAGTAAGAATTTTCTAACATACTTTGAAATTAAAAGAAAACCCCAAAAGTGGGGTTTTTCTTTATTTTTAAGGTGTTTTACTTGCTTAAATTAAGAGAATCAAAGACACTAGTCAATTCTTTCTTTGCTTCCTCCTTATTCTTTTGGTGAAAGCGAGTTTCTAGCTTCTTATCGTCAAAAAGACTGTATCCAAGCGTCTGTAAATTGCGAATTATTGACCGATCATACACCGGAACGGTCAAAAATGCGTCCGGAGTATACATCGGAACCTGTTTTTTTAGTTCCTTTAAGCTATGAGAAGCAGCTTTCTTAACAGGGTGGTAACCGGTAGGTATGACATACTTAATTTTGCCTAAATCGATGTCAGAATCAACAAAATATTGAATTGTGTTAATATAGCCGTCTAAACCGAGAGTATCAAGCCCCACCACAAGAAGTATATCGTCACTAATATCCAGCAAAACTTCGCTCAAACGGCTACTTGAAGGTGGAAAATCCACAAAAATATAGTCAAAAAACCGGGTAAAATCCTTAATTACATCAATTAATTTGCGTTCTTCTTGTCTTTTTACAGTCATTGTGAAGGAAAGTCTGTCTGTATTTAAGGTTTTAATGATATACATACTATCTCTAGCCTCGCAAACAATATCTTCTCTGCTACATTGACCAGCTAAATAGTGTTCTAAGAAATTGTCGCTTCTTGCAGATACAAAATCACCATTACCAAAAACTCTGAAAATACTATTTTGATCATCAGCGCTTAAAATTAAAACTTTGTTTCCTTTTAAAGAATAGTAATGAGCTAAGTAAGCCAACAAGGTTGTCTTACCAACACCGCCCTTTTTGCAGTAAGTTGAAACAATAGGCATTCTACTTCACTCCTTCTCTTTCTAATTTTTCTCTGCATGCTTGTTCTATATAGTCAGAAAATTGAATTCCTCTATAAACACACGCCAATTTGATTTGTCTTCTTAATTTTTGGTCCATAGTCGAAGTGTATTTTTCTCTATTAACCATTTGAGGTTGCACATATACCCTTTGAGGTTGCACATTTTTCTTTTTTTGAGGAGCAACAGGAATATATTCTTCCTCTTCTTCTTCAAAATAAGTTGCAGCCGGCACAGGTTTTGCAATTTTTGGCTCAACAGTTTGTGGTTTTTCTTTAAAATCACTTTCTAAAGTATCAAAAGCAGAATTTTTTGCTGCTTTTTGATTTTGATTTTCTTTTTCTTCTGAGATTGGTGTCTCAAAAGGGCTTGTACGTCTTTGTAATGGGTTCATAATATTCCTCCTTTGTTAACAACACAATTATAAACAATTATTTTTAAAAAATCAAGTGTTTTGCAATATTTATTTTTATACATATAACCTTATGTATGGTTGAAGAGCCGATCATTTGTTATTTAATTTACGCCCAATGTAAAAAGCCCTGTTTTTTTGTAAACGAAGAAAATGCAGTTTAAAACACAAGAAATTTTTAAAAAATAGGCCATTTTTGAGCCGTTTTCTAAATTTTTAAGTTTTTGGTTGAAAGTTATTCGACTCACAGCCAAAAAAATCAAAAAAACGTCGATTTTCGGGTTTTTCAAAAACCAGTAAAAATACGCTGAAAAACGTGTCAAAAGGCACCTAAAAAAATTTTTAACTTTTATTACTCACGCTTCATAAGTAAAACCATAAATATGTATGGGCGGGTTTGCCATCGTCACAATAAAGCCCAAATTTTAAAAAAACC
>CAYJAQ010000039.1:0-11894 GCA_964368275.1 uncultured Staphylococcaceae bacterium | reverse complement strand
TTACCAAAGTATCCAAATAATTAAATCTTTATTCGTATGCTTCGAAAATATCATATCAAAAATTTTTAGGTTTATTTTTCTTTTGTAAATTCATACATTGCTACACTTACCGCAATAGGTAAGTTAAAGCTATCAATCAAATTAGTTTGTTTGATTATTAATGGTGTTCCAACATTGATAAATTCGTCAGGCAAACCTGATGCTTCATTACCAAATATAAGGGAATATGGTTCTTTTGGTGCGGTAACATCATAAAGGTATGTTTGAGCTTTTAACATAAATGGATACATCGGGCGTTCACCTACCAGCTTCTGGTATTCAGCAAAACTTTTAAAATATTGAAAATGAATACCAAACAGTGCCCCCATTGAACTGCGTACAGCTTTCGGGCTATATACATCAACTGCAGGTAATATAACCACAATATTACGAATACCAAAACCCATGGCACTCCGAATGATTGTTCCTAAGTTTCCAGCATCAGCAGGATTAACTAAGACAATATGATTTTCATTTTTTTGAATTAAATCTTCATACTTGGTAAACTCACCGATAACAAAGCAATTCTCCTTACTTACCAAGATATTGAAGGCTTTAATACTTTCTTCAACTGGTATTTGCCATTTATTACATAGTGTAATAATTTTTTGATAAGTTTCATCTTTAATTAGATTAGGGTGAATAAATACTCGCTTTACTATTTCTGGCCGATTCTTTATTAATTCAATTGTCAATGTCGTACCTAATGCATATGATGAACTATCTTCTTTCTTATATCTCTTCACCGCCATTGTATCACCTCTATTTTATTATATCACAATATTATTATTATTCACAATTAATTAATATCTATTGTTTAAGAAACACTTCACAAAATTAAAAAGTATTCATTTGAATACTTTTCTATCTATTTATGTTCTGCTATTTGTTTTTCTAGATAAGTTAAGATAGTGGAAACAGTTATCTTGGAATCGCTACTGACTTTACCTTTCTCAACAATAATAACAGCTGGCATTCTATCTAGTACTGTTTTAAAATCAATACCTGTTGCTTCTACAATTGCTTTAGCATTACGTAGTTTATACTCAACAGTCACAATTGGTAACATCTCTTTATTTGTTCTTGCTTTATTAGCATATTCAACTACTTTATCATTTACTAATTCATTTTCATAATCTTCTGCCTGATATATGAAAACTAGGTAAGCATCAGAAGAGCGATTATCAAATGTGGTCGTTAAGATCTCAGTTGCATCAATTTCCTTTATTTGTGAGAATTTATGATAGCTAAAAGGTTTAATAACAGCGAATAATACAAATAATATAAACGCAATAGTTATAGCGATTAAACTTATTAAATATATTTTTGCTTGGGGATTTTTACGTAATTCTTCTTTCATTTTTTTCTCCTATTCATACTTTGCGATTTGCGCATTAAGTTCTGTTCTAATTTCTGATTGTAAATCAATGATCCGCTCAACTACACCATCTTTAATAACAAATAATATGGGTGAAGAACATAACTTGATGTTCTCATAATAATCAGCGTTAACACCATAGTTTGTTCCTTCGGAATCACAAGAAGTTGCTTGAATTGCACCATTGTTAATCTTATCATCCCGATTTAATGCATATATTGGATAAGCATCACGGTTTTTATCGGCTATTCTTGCATACTGAGTAACTAATTCCTCAAGATTACGACATGGTGCACAACTGCTTTTATGAGCAAAAACATAATATCTACCAGTAGTAGAGCGTGAAGACTTTGACAAGATATTACGATAAACGATGGAATCCATATCGCCATATGAATTTATCTCTCCACAACCAGTTAGTGTTAGGGAAAGTATGGTAACTAGCAGTACCAAGCATATTCTTCTAACCATAGTATCAACTCCAATTTATATTTTACATTATTATATCACATTTGTTGTTCTTTTTCAAGAATATGGACAAAAATGATTTATATTATAGTTTCACCACTTTTCTAATAAACATTAATATCTTTATATAAAAAGAAAAACTTCAACAATTTAATGAATCAAACTGTTGAAGTTGCAATTATTTTTCAGTTTCCATTAATAAAGAGTCGCCCATCTTAACCATTTCTAAGGTTGACAATTCGGTTGATGCAATTGTATATTCTACCCCTTGTTCTAGAAAAACTACTATGTTATCACTGACTATACCGATAATGCCGCCCATGACATACACATCGCCTTCTATATACGCCGTTTTTGCTACTGGTGTGTCTGCGATATATTCTTGAACAATTGTGAATGAACCACCACCAGCAAATTTCATAATCGCTGTTTTTAGCTCATTACCAGCAATTTTTTCTTCTTTTAATGCTGAACCTGCCGGATAGTATGTTGGGTATGTAATATCCCGAATATATTCCGAAGCAATATTTTCGTAATCAGCTCTAATACTAGTAAGTGTAGACGATTCATCAAAAACGTTATCCGCAATATCAATATTAGTTTCAACACTCATTACTACAAATCTAGTTAATAAGTTTTGATTTTCATCATAAACTAATACTTCTTGAGGGTAGCCACTTTCTTTATCAAAAATAATTTTCTCTTTACTAGGAGTAGCATCAGCAAAGACTTTTGTTTCAACTTCAATTGTCATCGTCTTATCATCACTAGTTATTACGGGCTCTTCATCGCTAATTATATCTTTTGATAACGATTGTAAAAGATACGGGTATGAGGAATTTTGAGGCCAAGCACTTTTGATTTGAAATGTCTTATTAATCCCTGGCACTAAAACATAAGTACCTTGGGCATTTTTTAATAAGATTTGCTTATCATTCATTGCCTCATTATTGATTTCCACCCGATACTTATCAGGTTTCTCATAATGAACCGTTACCATACTTTCTTTCGTTCCGGACGGGAACATTGAATATAGTTTACCAACTAACTTGTAGTTTTCCAATTTACTAACCATTTCGGGGAAGTTGTCAACTGCTTTTTCACTGCTTTTACATGATGTTAGTGAAAATATGCATAATATAAATACTAACACTAACCCTAATTTTATTTTAAATTTCATTCTTTCACCTCATCAATAAATATTATGAATTGTTAATATTAAATATGTATAATTTTTTTATTATGGTAAAAAATAAAAATATAAAAACACTTAATATGAGGAGGTGTAGTATGCAAATTCTTAAGAAAGTCGCTCTAGTTTTAATCATCATTGGTGCATTGAACTGGGGATTAATTGGTATTTTTGACTTTAATTTGGTTGGTTTCATCTTTGACAATATCTCAGAAGTTATATCAAGAATAATATATTCATTGGTAGGTGTAGCTGGTATCGTTAGTCTTGTTTTCCTGTTTCTACCAGATGAAGAATAAAAGGGCATCACTGCCCTCTTTTATTTTCTTTATTTGCATAATATTCATAATATTTCATAACCTCGGTTAAGCAGTGACTGATCCCTGATTTTGACATTTGCTTGCCAAGAACTTTTTCAGATAGTTCACTTAGTTCAGTCAAACTAGCATCTGTGTATTCTTTGCGAAGTTGAATGGCGTCTTGTAATCGATTAGTTAGTTTAGATGTCAAGTTATGTTCATCTAAATAAGCAATAGCTTTCATCTGCTTTTGGCAATATTCAAGTGATTTGCTGCCATTAGCAATGTCACAATTCATTATGCGGTTTACAGAATTATTTAAATCTCTTAGTATCCGTGAATCTTCAAAATAGAAAACACCAGAATTAGCGCCAACATATGCTAAGAATCGGCTAACTTCTTCAGCTTTCTTAATATATAGTAAGTACTGGTTTTTCTTATTCATAATGGTTGCTAAGATATCATTCTCTTTTAAAAAGGTTTGGACAAGGGTTGCTACTTCAATCTTGCGAAAGATAATTTCTAAATGATAACAATTCTTTTTAGGATCATTAATTGAACCTTTAGCAATAAAACAGCCTCTTGTAAAAGCACTTTTACAGCAATCATTTTCAAATACAGTATCATCAATTACTACGCTATCTAAAGGAAACAAGTGAAATTCATCAATAATCTGTTGAGCGTGTTCAATGATTTCCATATAATATATTCGCCGATTGGTAATTCCCTTCTTCTCAATATAACTAATCTCAGCATTAGTACCATATTTTTTCCGTAAATAGGGAACTAAAAATTTTAGTACATTGGATAAATGGGATTTGATTATCAATTTCACTCCTTGTGAAGTTAATGATACATCTGCAGCCCCTTGTAATATACCAGAAGTTACTGCTTGTTGGCAACAAGGTAAATTGTCAATTGATAATAATTCTTTTTTAACTTCACTTGCAAAGCTCATATTTTACCTCAAAAGGCTTTTTATAATATATGAAGCAGCACTTGCACCATCCCCTATTGCTGTCGCAATTTGCTTAATACCATGATTAATACAATCACCTGCTCCGTATAAACCTTTTATTCTACTTTCATATTTACTGTCTACTACTAAATAACCTGTTTCATCTAAAACATCTAAGTCTTTGATAAAGCTAGTTGTTGGTTGATAGCCAATGTAAATGAATGCACCTTTTACACTAAGTGAGCTTTCTTTGCCAATGGTATCAATCAGTATTTTTGCTAATTTATTATCCTCTTCTACAAACTCTTTAATTTGTGTGAAAGGGTGAAGAATAATGTTAGGAGTTGACTTAACTTTTTCTTGTAAACTAGCACTAGCTCGATATTGATCAGTACGATGGACAATGTATACAGTCTTACAAATACGGGCTAGATACAAACTTTCTTCGAAAGCCGAATTACCTCCACCGACTACCACTACATCTTGATCTTGATAAAGCATTCCATCACAAACAGCGCAGTAACTAATACCTCGACCAATTAATTTTGCTTCATTTTTTACTCCTAGAACTTTATTACTTGTTCCAGAGGCTACTAAGATTCTTTTAGCAAGGTACGCTGTACTATCTGTTGATACTTTAAATACTTCATCACTAAACTCAATATGATGAACTAGTTCGCTAATGTATTCGACATTTAAGTTATTTACTTGTTCAAAAATTGCTAGGGCTAAATCTGCACCGCCAATTGAGGTGAAACCCGGATAGTTATCAACGTTTGATGTTGTTACTACTTTACCACCAGGAGCATTACCTTCGATAACAGCAAATTTTACTTTAGCACGTGCTAGATAAATAGCAGCTGCCATACCGGCAGGCCCTGCGCCAATTACTAAACAATCATAAATCATTATTTTACCACCTTTATTATTTCTAATGGGTCATCAACAATTGCGTCCGCAGCAATTTGCACAAATTCTTCACGGCTCGTTTTACACCATGTGACACCTATTGTCTTAACTAGCGGATATCTAGTACGAGCGTTTTGCCCGGCCATAACATCATATTTAGTATCACCAATCATCCAGGTTTCATTTATACTAAAATGTTCCATTATTTGATAAATACCATCGGGGTCAGGTTTTGCTGCTTTTAACATTTCTGAACCAACAATATATTCAAAGAATCCCTCAATACCAGAAAGTTTTAAGCCATATTGAATAGCACTTGTTACTTTATTAGAGACAATTACTAAATGATACCCTGCTTCTTTTAAACTTGTTAAAAGCTCCTTAATATGTGGGAAAGCTTTTACATATTGAGGATGTAAGTAATTATTCCAGAAACGATATCTTTCAATACACTTTTCCAATTTTTCAGGATCGCCAGTGTATTTAGCAAAACTATCATCTAGAACAGGTCCAAAGAAAGCATCAATTTCTGCGCTAGTATATTGATAATTAGGAAACATTTCAGCAAATACTTTTATCGTTGTTTGATAAATGAGTTCATACGTATCAAGGATAGTACCATCACAATCAAAGATTAATACTTTGAAATTATTCATTATGCCTCCACTCTATGCAATGATAACGTATAAGAAAGATAATAACACACCAATTAAACTGATAGCAACACTTATTAAGGTTACCTTATTCATTTTGAAAAGGACAGTATCTCGTTCGCTTTCTCCTTGCATTTGAAATTTTTCTAATTTTTTATACGCATTTACGCCAACAACTACAATTGCAATAACAGCTAGCAATGTGAAATAAATATATTTAGCGTAATCAATTTTACCAAGAGATGCAATAACAGCATAAACGGCACCAAGAATCATTAGGGCAACAGATGCTATGCCAAAATTTCTTAATACTTTAGCATCATTTATCGCAACTTTATTAACTGTTTCTTCATCAGTGGCTGGGGCATTCTTATTTTCATCTTGCCACATTGTGCCACCTTCATATATAAATTCTTTACTTGATTCTAGTCTAAACTTCAATACTCTTCGCAGTATCATTAAAATTATTCCAACAACTATATAAATTATTGAAGTTAATTGTGCAACTCGAATATTACCAACCATCAATGGATCAGTCCGCAAGCTTTCAATAAAGAAACGAACAGCACCATACCAAATTAGATATAGCAGTAATGAATCACCAACATAAAGTTTTTTTATATGTTTGCGTGCTGCTATGATGCCTAAAGCACCAACTATATTTAGAACACTTTCATAAAAGAAAGTAGGGTGATAATAACCTGCTGTATTACCAACGCCAATTAATCCACCATGGGGAATTAAGTACATATTATCAATAACAAAGTTAGGTACTAAGAAGTGACGAAGAGTTAGCCGTTGAGCAATTAACTGTTCAGTTGATAATATTGCTTCTGTATAGCCATTAACAATCGGCCCAAAAGCTTCTTGATTAAAGAAGTTTCCCCAACGACCTACTGCTTGAGCTAATAAGAAGAACGGCATTACAATTTCCACTAAATTAAGTAATTTTAGTTTTTTTATCCGGCAAAATATAATAATGAAGATAATAGTCGCGTATATTGCACCATGAATAGCTAAACCGCCATTAGTAAAATTAAAGAAATCCATTAAGCCTTCTTTAACTGAGCTATAGCCAAATAAGACATAATACAATCTAGCTCCTAAAACACCAATAACAATTCCCCAAGTAGCACCAGTCATCGTGCTATCAGCATCAAAGCGTACTCGTTTAAAGAAACCAAAATAGCCCCAAAATGCAACTAATGCGGCTCCCGTCAAAATACAAACGGCATACCATCTTATCTGCAGCTTTTCCCCTATCTGAAGAAAAATGGGATTTAAACTATTAGGCACTTCATGAATTGTGTCAGGTTTAGCAAGAAGGGAACAAATAGCATACACTAAAATAGCTACTATAACAGCACCTGCTAAGCTCCACTTAATAATTTTTTTGGTTTTATCCGAAAGAATCATTTCTTTTTACCTCTTTTCATTGGATATTTATGTTTCATAATATAATTTGTTAAATAACGAGCTAAGAAAAAGCGAGCTACAATTAGGATAACTATATATAGGATTACGCGCCCAATCTCATTAAAACTAATGCCCGGCAACACCCATTGCGTAAAAAGCATTGAACAAATTGAGGTTGCTAAAGTAAGTAGCCCAAATGTGCCAATAACTACAAAAGGAATCTTCCAATACAAAATTTCCCGAATAAGGATATCTAAAAGAGTAAAGCCAAATGAATATAGCAATATCATGTAAAAGGCATCTTTTGTAAATACATGTAAGTAACCATCTATGGCAACCGTTAAACTCATATTTATTGCTAAATAAATCAAGAAGTTTATTATTGGATTTTTGACAATACGGCTAATTAGACTAATCTTTTTAGTTTTCTTACCATCACCTTTAGGTGAACCTGCTAGATTATTCAAAAGTTCCTGCAATTCTTCAACACTATTAATATCAATATTGTCAAGACTTTTGACTAAGTGTTCGATATCTTCAGGGACTGGTTCATCTTCATCATCATTTTGGGGTTTATTAGCAACTAGTTTATTATCTTCGTCTTTTGGATTAAGCATTGGTTCATCTTTTTTTCCATCTGCCATGTTATTCCTCCTCGTCATTTTTAGGTGTAGTTATAAATAGAAAACCTAAATATGAACCACATACATTTAAAATAATGTCAGTAATATCAAAAACCCCTCGCTTGGTAACCCATTGTATAATCTCTAATGAAATAACAATTAAAATAACAATTACATACTTATAGAAGTTTTTGGAAAATTTAATACATTTAATAATAATACCTAATGGTATAAATAAGACAATATTACCAATAATGTTAACAAAAACAATTTTGTTTTTTACGATATATTCCCACCAAAGTTTTAAATAAAACTTATCAGCAATGCGATTATCAGCATATTGGATTCTTATGAAAAGCATAACCAGTAGCAATAAGGTATAAGTGACTATTAATACAAACAATTTACATGGTGTATATCTAATTATTAGATCACCACTTGCAACTAAACACATAATAGCAATTAACAACCAAATCTGGCGTGGAACTGTATTAATGAATGTTTGCTCAATATCCAACATTGCTTCCGTATTAACTAATAACAAATACATTACTATCACTATGGCTACTTTAACCAATAGGTAAATAAGTTTCTTATTTTTCATTTAATTATACCACACTTTCATTTTTTTATTAAATAATATGTTTTTAAAATGTTTGCTAGTGTGATATATTACAAATTTATTACTTAAGTACTTTTTTCAAATACATACCAGTTAATGATTCTGGTACTGCTGCTACTTCCTCAGGCGTTCCTGTTGCGATAATCATTCCGCCATTGTCGCCACCTTTTGGGCCTAAATCAATGATATTGTCAGCCATCTTGATTACATCTAAATTGTGTTCAATGATAATCGCTGTTGCACCAGAGTCAACAAGTTGTTCAATTATTTTAATTAGCTTACCAATATCATTAGTGTGTAAACCAGTAGTAGGTTCATCAAATATAAATACTGTATTACCATTAATTCTCTTATGAAGTTCACTTGAAAGTTTGACTCTTTGGGCTTCACCACCTGATAATGTGGTTGCACTTTGGCCTAATTTCATGTAGCCTAACCCGACATCATCAAGGGTTTTTAGTTTGTTATAAATATTAGGGAAATTAGCAAAGAATGCGGTAGCTTCTTCAACTGTCATCTCCAAGATATCAGCAATATTTTTATCATGAAATTTTACTTCTAGTGTTTCACGATTATATCTAGTACCATGACATGCTTCACATGGCACATAAACATCTGGTAAAAAGTTCATTCCAATTCTAATAACTCCATCACCACAACAAGTTTCACAACGCCCACCTTTTACATTAAAGGAGAAACGGCTACGGCTATAGCCTCGCTTTTTAGCTTCTCTTGTTTCTGCAAAAATATCACGGATGTTGTCAAAGACACTAGTATAAGTAGCAGGATTAGAACGAGGTGTTCTACCAATTGGTGATTGATCAATGATAATTACTTTATCAATGTTATCAATACCATCAATTCGGTCATGTTCACCCACTTCTACTTTACTGCGATATATCTTCTTCATCAAGGCATTGCCTAAAATATCATTTACCAAAGTCGATTTACCACTGCCACTAACACCAGTAACAATCGTTAATTTACCAAGAGGAAAACTAACGTTAATATTCTTTAAGTTATTAGCACGGCACCCAATCACATCAAGTGTTGGTGTGACTTCTAGCCGGCGGGAAGCAGGAAGGGCAATCTTCTTTCTTCCTGTTAAATAATCCGCTGTAATTGAATTAGTAAAGTCGGCAAATTCATTAGGTTCACCTAAGGCAACTACTTCACCACCATGAATACCAGCACCCGGGCCAATATCAATCAAATAATCACATTCACGCATTATCTCTTCATCATGTTCAACCACAATCAAGGTATTACCTAGATCACGCATTTCTTTAAGAGCTTCAATTAATTTGTGATTATCACTTTGGTGTAAGCCTATTGATGGCTCATCAAGGACATATAAAACCCCTGTTAAGTGAGAACCAATCTGGGTTGCTAGGCGAATTCGTTGAGCTTCACCACCAGAGAGGCTACCAGCTTTGCGTGAAAGTGTTAGATATTCTAATCCAACATTTTTCAAAAAAGCTAATCGGTCTTTTATTTCTTTTATTACTAACAAAGCAATCTGTTTTTCAACTGATGACATCGGAATATTTTCAATAAAATCTAATGCTTCTTCAATTGACATTTCGGTAAAATCATAAATATTCTTACCATTAACAAGTACAGATAGTACCATTTGCGATAACCGCTGACCATGACAAGTAGGACAAGTAGAATCATGCATATATGACGCATAATATTCTCGTTGCATATTAGAGGTTGTTTCTTGGAAACGTCTTTGAATTAAATCAGCTATACCTTCAATTTGTTTATTTTTATATAAACTTATACCACTATTAGAATGAATCTCGTAACTAATTGGCTCTGTTGAACCATGAAGAATAACATTCTTTTGCTCATCAGACAATTCTTTATAAGGTTTAAACAGATCAATCTTATAGTATTCAAATAACTTCTTGTACATCTGCCACTCAATGTTTTCCGTAAAGATAGTATTTTTAATATAACGAATAGCGCCATCAGCAATACTTAAGTTCTCATCAACAATTAGTAACTCAGGATCAACTGATGAAATATAGCCTAAACCTTTACATTCCGGACAAGCACCAAGTGGGGAATTAAATGAAAACATGGAAGGCTCCATTTTGGTAACTGTAAAATCACAGTAAGGGCAGCAATAATGTTCTGAGAAAAGAATTCTTTCATCATCTACATCAACAAAAATCTTGCCTTCTGATAATCGTGCTGCTGTTTCTATTGATTCATAAATACGGGACCGATTATCAGCACGTACCTTCAAGCGATCTATCACTACTAATATGTTATGCTTTTTGTTTTTATCGAGAGTTATATCCTCATCAAGTTCATACATCTCGTCATCAACAATTACCCGCGAGTAACCATCACGCTTTAGCATTTCAAAAGTTTTATCAAAAGTTCCCCGACGATTTTCAGCGACAGGTGCCATAACAATTAGTTTTGTCTCTTCTGGATAGGTAAATAATTTATCAACCATTTGTTCATATGTTTGACATGAAATCTCAACATGATGAATAGGGCAAGTTGGATGACCAATTCTAGCATAAAGCAAACGCAAAAAATCATATATTTCGGTGACTGTTCCCACAGTAGAACGCGGATTACGACTTGTGGTCTTTTGGTCAATAGAAATTGCGGGTGACAATCCTTCTATCGAATCAACATCTGGTTTATCAACATTGTCAAGAAATTGCCGAGCATACGCAGACAAGCTTTCTACATAGCGACGCTGACCTTCAGCATATATCGTATCAAAAGCAAGTGATGTCTTACCTGAACCAGATACTCCTGTCATGACAACTAACTTACCACGGGGAATCTCAATGTTAATATTTTTGAGATTATTAGCTCGCGCTCCTCTTACAATAATGTAATCTTTACTACTCTTTTTTACTTGTTCCATAATGTTACCTCATTTTTATATCATCTTTTTATTATACCACATATATTACTATTTTACATATATAATAACAACATTTTTTGTAGCTAATAATCACAAAAAAACATGGTATCCAAAAGCAGCGTTTACCACTTTTAAGATACCATATTGTTATTTATTTTGCATTTTCAAAAGCTTTCTTAGCAAGGTTGTAATAATCCTCGTAATCAGCAATAGTTGCACTTGTCACTACATCACCAATTTTTACGTATCCATCGCTCATAGTGACTGTTTTTGACATATCAGTACCAACAATCCCATTAGCAAGAAACTGCAAATTCTTAGCCCAACCCGTATCACCGGTTGTCCAGTATAACGATGAACTCTTGAAAAAAGAACCTTGAGGGTTAGTTTTAACATTTTGTCTAGTACCATCACTATTAGTGATATAGGCATTACCAG
>CAYJAQ010000038.1:0-13151 GCA_964368275.1 uncultured Staphylococcaceae bacterium | reverse complement strand
CTTCTATATCTAACCCTAATTTAATTAAAATATCTTTAGCAACATTACTATTATCTGTTAGTAAGCTATAGAATAGATGCTCATCATAAACATATTCACTTTCTAACTTATTAGCAATTTTATTAGCATTAACAATAATTTCTTGAAACTTCACTGTAAAACTTGAATTATTATTTACTTTTCGCATAATTACCATTTTTTCTAGCTGATCAACAATATTCTCATAAGTAACTAATCTTTCACTTAGTAAAAAGTGACAGATAGTATCAGTTGTTTGATACATTGCTAATAACAAATGTTCCGAACCGGTAGCTATTGCTTTAAGATCTCGAGCTATCGCTTTAGCATCATCGATTAGTTTTACAGCTTGGTAACTAAAATTTTCTAACACTTCATCAACTCCTCGCAACTAATACAATATATGACTTGACTAGGTAAAATATAAATGGAAAAATAATATTATCTTTTAGGAGTGGTGGTTGCACTTAATTGTTGCTAAGTATTTTACTTTTCTTGAAAAAAAACAGAACTAATGATATAATGTAATACTGAAAGGCGGTGATATTAATGGAAACATCCAATATCAATGCAATATATCAAGATGAGTTTATTAACCTTGATATCCTAAAAGCTGTCATTGTTTCGGTAAATACTGGCAATGATGAATTATTTTATTACCAATTGGAAGAATTGAAAAATCTTTGCGCAGCATCAGCAATTGAAGTTGTTGATGAAGTTGTTCAAAATATGTCTTCTATTAGCCCCGTTACTTATGTCGGTAGCGGTAAACTAAAAGAGATTAATACTTCTGCACTAACAAATGACGCTGATTTAGTTATTTTCAATGATGAACTTTCACCAGTTCAGTTAAAGAATATTGCTGAAGAACTCGATAGTGATTTAAAAGTAATTGACCGAACAATGGTTATTTTAGATATATTCGAGCATCGTGCTAGAACAAAAGAAGCTTCTCTACAAGTAGAAATTGCCCGTTTAAAATATGAACGAACCCGCTTAATTGGTAAGCGTAGTTACTTATCCAGAACTACTGGTGGTGGTGCTGGTGGAACGGGTGCACGTCGTGGTAGTGGTGAAACTAAGCTAGAATTAGATCGCCGCGTAATTGACAAGCAAATTGAACGAGCTAAAGGTGAGCTTGCCTCAATCACTAAAGCCCGTTTGACAAGTCGTAAACAACGCTCCAGTAATAGTGTGCCAACTGTTTCTTTTGTTGGTTATACTAATGCTGGAAAGTCATCAACCATTAACGCCCTAATGAATCAATATAAAAACGGTGATGATGTTAAAAATGTATTTGTAAAAAATATGTTATTTGCTACTTTAGAAACTTCTACTCGTAATGTAAAACTTCCTAATAATCATGAGTTTTTGATTACTGATACTGTTGGTTTTGTAAGCAAACTTCCTCATCACTTAGTTGAATCATTTAAATCAACCCTTGAAGAGATTACTGAATCTGCCTTAATTGTCCATATTATTGATGCAAGTAGTCCATTTATGGATTTGCAGATAGAGACAACTAATACGGTATTAGCTGAACTTGCTGTTGATAATATTCCAACTATTTATGTCTTTAATAAGATTGATTTAGTAAAAGAGCCTCGCTTCGTTACTAGCAAATATAGCGATGCAATTATGATCTCTGCAGTTACCTTAGATGGCTATAATGAACTAGTTAAGAAAATTGATGAATCTTTATTTCCAAATCTTTACGAAGATGAATTATTGATTCCTTTCACAAATGGTGAAGTTTATACTAATCTAAAAAATAAAGCCGAAGTTTTAGCCACTGAATACCTTAATGAAGGTATCTATGTAAAGGTAAGACTTAGTGAACATTTGCATAATCTTTACCAACAATATTTAAAGAAATAATTTAAAAGAAGAACTATTCAACATAGTTCTTCTTTCTTAAATTATATATGTCATCTACCGTAAATCCTACTTCTTGCATATAATTAATACTTGGCGTAAGATCAGCATAGTACTGCGTATATATATGTTTTTCTTCTAGATTAGTACGTGCTGATGTTTTTATTATTCCCCCAATTTGATAATATGTGGAATCTTTTACGACATTGATATTAGCGTATAATTTTACTTGGTCTTGATATATTATTTTAGCATGATTGGGTATTTCCTTGATGGTAATCTCATTTTGACCATTTTTAATACCTGTCATGGAAACAACAATTAGTGGTAAATAACTGTAGTTATATATATGCAGATTAATTGAATCATCATTAGTACTTTTGAAATTAGCACAACTGGTGATTTCAGCTGAATTATTTTTCAAGCTAATTGTCTCATATCGCCCAATGTTTACTTCATATGTTTCCTTACTTGTAACTAGCTGAGCTTTTGTTACTATTAACTCTTCTAATGGGAAAGTAACCAAAACTGTATATATATAACCATTGTATTTTTCACCAGTACTTATTAGCTTGATTTCATCTTTTACTACGCTTTGATGTAAAACTTTTCGCGGTAGTTGTAATTTAATGTTATCGATATCCGTTGTACTAATAACATAGATTTTGCACAAGTTCTCTGCGTAATTATAATTATTTACTACATCCATTTTTAAAACACCTAAATAGGAAAAGGACTCAGTCTCACAAGAGGTTAGTAAGATTGTATTAAAAAAGATAAGAATGGCAAGAATTAGTTTACGCAATAGATACTCCCGGACTAAAGGCTTTTATCGTAAAGTAGTTCTCATATGTCAGCATCGTTGTTACTTCATCTTGATAGTTCAATCCTACTTCAAAATAGGTATCATAATAATCACCTTCATATATATAACTAACTCCCAGCAAATACCTTCCTGCGTGTAATATCTTGTCACTATCTTGGACAAATAGACTTGATAATTTCTTTTGGGAAAAAGCACTCAATATTCTTTCACGCGGTCCAACTTTTGTTACATTAGCCTCCTTTAAAGATAATGAAGGAAGCAGCACAATATCCGTAATAATAATTGGATGCTTAGTAAGATTTTGGAAATAGTGATCTTGCGTTATATTATTAATACTGGCGAAGGTGGCTAAATCATTAGTAATCACTTGAAGATGTGCCGCTTTTTTAGGCATATCGCTTTTTGCCTTACACTGAAAACGGCCAATATCAAATTGATAATCTTTACCATTTACTGCTAGTGTCATCTTACTAATTAAAACTGGTGCATGAAAATCTAACGTAACTAAATAGGCATTTGTTGATTTTATACTATTATTGTCCATTAAGACTTGCGCATTAGTATTGGGGGTTACCCGTGCTTCGTAGGAGATACTGCTATTAATTGACTTTACTTTGATGTTTTCTAGTTTTTCACTGCTAAGCAGTTTTAGATTTAATTGACATTTCTCTTCGCATACTGTTGTTATATCAACTTTGCCAATGGCTAGGAGGGTTGGTGAAGATGCTTTGTTACAAGCAACTAATAAAAAGAAAAACAATATAAAGATAATAAGGTGTTTTTTCATGTAATCACATCCTATTAAATTATATTGTTTAATTATCTATTTATGAATAAATTTAGTTTTTTACAAATGCACTTTTTGAAGTAAGTATGTACTCATCACATAGTTCGATTAATTCTTGATAGGTCTTAATAAAGACAACTTTCTTACGAAATTCTTTAGCAAATGGTAATCGTTTAAAATACCACGCCCCATGAGTTCGCATTTCAATCATTGCAATCTTTTCACCATAAAGACTAATTAGCCTTTCAGCGTGCTCTTTCATTGTCGCAATAATATCAAGAGTAGTTGGTTCGTGATAGTTGCTGTTTCCATTAAAATAATCATCTAGTTCTATAAAGATCCAAGGATTTCCAAGGGAAGCACGACCAACCATGATCGCATCGACATTAGTTTCAGCTATCATTCTTTTGGCATCTTCAACGTTTTTAATATCACCATTGCCAATTACAAAGCAATTGGCATTTTCTTTTACCATTTTTAGATATTCATTATTCGATTCACCCCGGTACATCATGGAACGAGTGCGCCCATGAATCGCAATAGCATCAACACCAGCACGGCAAGCTATTTTAGTTACTTCATCACAATTGATGGAATCATGATCAAAGCCAGCTCTAATCTTTATGGAAACAGGTAGGCCAACATTATCTTTCAAACTCTTTACAATATCATATATCTTATCAGGTGTTTTTAGTAGTGCTGAGCCTGCACCACCTTTAATTACTTTATTAACTGGACATCCCATATTGACATCAATAATATCTGCTTCGGAGTTTTCTTCAATATACTTTCCTGCATTAGTTATTGATTCATAATCACTGCCAAATACTTGCATAGCAATTGGATGTTCTAAAGGGGAGACAACTGTCATTGACTGGGTACGAGCATTTTCATGTGCTAGTCCTTTATCACTCACCATTTCTGCGTATACTAGGCCTGCTCCTTTATTTTTACAAATAATACGAAATGCTTCATTGGTGACACCCGCCATTGGTGCAAGTATAATATTATTTCTTAGTTTCACTTTACCAATCTTATAATCCATAATCGTTTACCTTTTTCTCTCTTTTACCAGCAAAATAACGATACACCCCTAATGCTATTATTAATAGTGCAATTATCATTGACACAAAATAAAACGTCTTATATGAATAATGTTCAATTAGATTACCATTAACATTATTGGCAATTGCTATATATATCGACTGCCCTAGTGTCAAAAACATTATTGCAAAAGTAGCTTCGTTATCACCTAATAAATCCACTACATATTTATAGCATACATGTAGTATAATACCATAACCAATTCCTCTTAAACATGTTATACCAATAACGACGGGAATTGGTAAGTATAGGTAGTTACAAAGCACCATGATAAACACACAAACTGCTGAAACAATCAATAACGCATCTACATTTATTTTCTTAAAGAATCTATTCAAGATAATAATAGTAACTACTTCAAAGAAAACAAAATAAGAATAAACTAAGCCATATTGAACGGTCGTCACACCACGTGATTCAAAATATGTTGGAAGAAAATAGCCTGTGCCAAAATGT
Organism: uncultured Staphylococcaceae bacterium; assembly: GCA_964368275.1. Classification (GTDB taxonomy): domain Bacteria; phylum Bacillota_I; class Bacilli_A; order ML615J-28; family CAG-313; genus CAYJAQ01. Next base: position 8,085 of record CAYJAQ010000038.1, on the reverse strand, counting down.
GATCCTAAGAGTAAAATGTAAAATATTGCATATAAAATAAAAGTTTTGTTTTTGAGGATATGTCGGTATGATACTTTCTCAATTGTCGTCTTAGTATCACTTGTAGTAATTGGTCTTAAAATATAATAACAGAAACCACTTAAGATAAAAAGAACACTTGTAATAATAAAACATAACCGATAACCAAATAGTGAAGCAATGTAACCACCAAAAGTTGTTGCTATAATATAAGCAGCTGAGCCATATATTCTAATGCTCGAATAATTAATTTGAGCATTATTTGCGTATACTGCCGTTAATGAGTCAAGGAGGCCATAGTGACATGATCCCGCAAGTGCCAATAAAACTACTAAACCACTAATTAAATAGAAATCATTAGAAAACGCAATCGTCGTAATCATTACCGCTTCAAGTACTGTTACAATTGCTAAAACCTTCTTAGTGACATTAACGTTCTTACAAATCCTAGCGTAAAGAGGATTGGCGAAAATTGCTATAATTGGGGTGATTGATAGAATAAATCCAATGCGTGCTTCAGCAAGTCCGGTGGTTACTAAGTATAACGCAAAAAAAGGATAAAAGCAGCCATCACCAAAATATCTAATTGTTGATAATAATTTATACTTCCATGTTTCTTTCATATAAACCCTCTGTTAGTGTATTTATTATATCATATTCTATTTATTTTGACCAACAACAAAAGTAATTTTTAACCTAAAAGGAAAAAGGGTCAAACCCTTTTCATTTTTGCATCTTCTTTTCTTTTAAATATTTCTTGCATTCATACATATTAAAGTCAGCAATTTTAAAAGTATCATAAATATCCGTATTAGCTTGATGATATTGATAACCGTAGGCTAAGCATATAATATTATTACGATCTTTATTCAACCCATCTAGCAATAATTGTAATCTCTTTAACGCAAGCTTTAATTCATCTTCTTTAATTTCACGACAAATCACAGTAAATTCGTCTCCCCCGATGCGATAGCAACTACCATAACTATTAAAGATTTCTTGAATAATGTTACAAACACTGACGATAGCTGAATCACCTTCTAAATGACCAAAGTTATCATTGATACTTTTTAATTCATTAACGTCAAGAACAACAATTGCTATTTCCTCACCATCTTTTTCAGCGTGAAGCATCTCCCGATCAAAAGTAGCACGATTTTTCATTCCCGTCATTGGGTCATATTTGTACTGCATCTCTCTTAAAATAATATAGTACAATAAGCAGAACAAAGCCGCTGTACTCCATAACAAATATAAATCTGTGAAAAGCATTTGAATGACAAAGGCCATCATACCAACAAATAAGATAATGAATAGAAAAATCATTTCATCAGCCGAATAATCATCCCGCTTATGTTCTACTTCTAAGAATATTAATACAATATAAATGAAGAAAACAACAAATGTAATAATGTAAAGTGAACCAGGTGTATAAACATTAGCTGTGCTAACTGTAAAAATCCAACCAGTTTTTATGTTAATTAGACATAGTGCTAGATATATGATTTCCGGAATTAGCATTATTAATATCCGCTTAATATGCTTTTTAGGTGATGGCATATTAAAAAGAATCAAAAAATATGCAATCAGAGGGGCCACTATAATCCCAATCGTATTAATTGCAATTCTAAGATTAATGGTCTCAGGAGAACCTAGTGAAAAATAATGGTCTATGATTTCTACTGCTAACATAATAATGTTAATACTCACTGTAACAATGAAAAAAACAATATTATGATTATACAATTTCTTATTAAAACAAACAAGTACGATAGCTGCAATGCACATAATTATGGCTAAAATATTAGGACTAATTATACCCATACTAGGACCTCTTTTATCTCTTTTTTCACATTATAACACAAAGAACTTTTTTTTACAAACTTTCAGTATAAAAAGCGTCAATTCATTATGCATAAAGCTAAAAGGGCCCGTTAACTATAACAGGTCCTTGTTATTTTTAGTTAAATCAAAAATTCTACTGAAAATAATTAGAGTTTTTAATCGAATTCTATTTTTTGGCCTTTTTACTTTTGCAAACTTCTTTTTGAATTTGCGTACAACTTTTACAATAAGGGCAACTACTGCACTTATTGTTGCGATCTTTGACAAAACTAAAGTAAATAACTAATCCTAGTATTACAATAATAATAAACAAGATAATAATATCAATTAGTTTCATAATATCGTTCCCACTAAAGTACCAAGTCCAAATATTAGATAAGATAACACAAAGGCTAAACCAGTTTGAAAGCCTATTGCGATCATCGTCTTTTTAAAACTACCTAGTTCCTTGCGCATCGCTGCGATTGCACCAAAGCATGGGGCTGAGAATAGATTAAAGGCCATGAAGGCATATGCTGATATTTGATTAAAGCTTCCAAAAATACCAGATTCTCTAAATATTAACGAACCCGTCGAAGTTTCGGCGTCATATCCAGCAATAACTGCCATTGAACCTACCACTTGTTCTTTAGCAACAAGTCCTTGAATAGCTGAAACAGTGGCTGCCCAACTCCATTCACCAACAATTGGGTAGAATAACCAAGCTAAGCCATTACCAATACCAGCCAAAATACTGTTATCGATACCATATGTATAACTCCAATTTAGCATATCATCTTCATAATGAACATGCAGTTCTTTTTGATCATTTAACTCTGTCTCAGAAATTTTGCTAATAAGCTTACTAGCATCTAATACATCAATCCAATCGCTATATATTGCTTCTTCAGCTTCATCTTGGCGATAAGAAACTTGAACTTTCCCATCAACAATTTGCGCAAGCACGCTATCATAATCAGCTATATTATGTGCTTTTGCTACATCACTCAAGTTAACTTCTTCAATTTGATGGCTATCACCACTAGTATACTGGAAAGTCCAGGTAAATGATAATAAAACCCAAATGATAACTGAACAGATAAAGATGATTGAACCAGCTCTTTTTATGAAAGCCCAAACTTTATCAAAAACATCACGTGCTATATATTTAATTGAAGGAAGCTTATATTCAGGGAGCTCAGATATAAAAGCAGAAGGTTGACCTTTAAAGAAGAATTTCTTCATAATAAAGGCACTAATCAATATAATGGCAACTGCTAACGCATAAAGTGAGAAAGCAACAAGTCCTGTCTGATCTTTAAAGAAATAACTAGTAAAAACAATAATAATTGGCAACTTTGCTGAACAAGGAATAAAAGGCGTTAGCATAATAGTCATTCTTTTTTCAGTCTCATCTTCAACAATGCGCGATGTCATAATACCCGGAACACTACAGCCTGATCCTACTATAAAAGGTATTAAACTCTTACCGCTTAGTCCAAACTTTTTGAATACACGATCTAAGAAAAAAGTAATTCTACTCATGTATCCCGTTGTTTCTAGTAGCGAAATACAGAGAAACATAATTATTAACTGTGGCACAAAACTAAACATTGCGCCAACCCCAGCAATCACACCATCACATACTAAACTAACTATCCAATTACTAGCCCCTAGTGAAACAAGCCAGTTATTGACAATGCCACTAAAAGCATCCACCACTTCGCCAATTAGATCCACAGTACTACTGCCGACTAAACCAACTGATAGAAAGTATACTAAAAACATGATTACTAAGAAAATTGGTATTGCTGCCCACTTATTAAGAAATACGCGATCTAGATGATCAGTAATACTAATTTTCTTAGTTGCTATGCGCACACTTTCTTTCTTTACTCTTTCAATGTAGTCATATCTCAAACTAGCAATTATTTCTTCAGTATCCGTGCCATAATATTCTTCTAGTTTTGTAATCGACTTTTCAATTTCTACACTATGATACTTTGCAAACATAATATCGCGTTCTAGTAACTTAACCGCCACAAAACGTCGATCTTCCACATTAACTATTCTTGTTATTTCGTCTATTTCGTGCTCAACAATATCACTATAAATCTTCTGATGACGATTTTTCAAAATGTCTCGTTTCTTAATATGGTCAATTAATTCATCTATTCCCGTTTCTTTTAAAGCAGAAATGACTACTACTGTAACACCTAACTGTCTTGATAAAGCTTCTGGATCAATTTTGATACCCTTTTTTTCTAACAAATCCTCCATATTAAGTGCTAGCAATACATCAGAATCAAGTTCTAATAATTGAGTTGTTAAGTATAGACTTCTTTCTATTGTTGTGGCATCAATAATATTAATTATTATATCAGGATTTTCTTCAACTGCAAAGTGACGTGAAACTTCCTCTTCGGCCGTATATGGTGATAATGAATATACACCAGGCAAATCTACTATTTCGAAATTAGTACCTTTTATTGTACCAGATTTTCTTTCAATGGTTACACCTGGCCAGTTACCAACTTTTTGGTTAGTGCCAGTTAATAAGTTAAATAGCGTTGTCTTGCCACTATTTTGATTTCCAACTAGTGCAACACGCATTATTTCACCACCTTTATATCAATATTACGCATATCAGCGAGACGAATACATAATTCGTAACCACGTAGCTCGATATCAACAGGATCTCCCATTGGTGCAATTTTTTTGATTTTCACTTCGACCCCCCGAGTTATTCCCATGTCTAACAAACGGCGGCGCAATGCTTTATTATCATTATGTAGTGCTAATACAATAGCAACTTGCCCCTTTTTCAAATCATTTAAGTGACCTTCTTCTCCAACTGATAGTATATTTTTCTTGCTATTAATACTCATGTCAACCTCCTAAATGTTAACCTCAGTTAATATTATACTTAATTATATGATTTTGTCAAGAAAAATGTTAACTTTAATTAACTTTTTAATATTTACTTTGTATTTTATTTAAAACTATGATATAATATATGCATAGTCGTAAATAGGCTAAAAAAGAAAGAGATGAGAAAATATGTTGAGTAAATCAAATGAAGATTATATTGAGGCTATCTACATCCTTGAACTAACTAATCAGCCTATTCTATCAGTTAGAATATCAGAAATGTTGGCCGTTTCAAAGCCTGCTGTAAATAAAGCAATGAACGATTTAAAAGAGAAAGGTCTAATTGCAAAAGACTACTATTCAAAGGTTGCCTTAACTGAAAGTGGCAGACAACTAGCCCAAGAAATATACAGTAAGCATACCACTATTAAAGACTTCTTAATTAAAATCGGTGTTGACGAAGAAACAGCGAACATTGATTGTTGCAAAATTGAGCATGTTATTAGCGAGAAAACTTTAAAATGCTTAAAAGACTTTTGTAAGGGAAAATAAATTGATTAAACTATAATTAATTATTTTTATAGAAAGAAAAGGAGCATCTATTGATACTCCTTTTTTAAATTCATTTGATTATAATAATTTCAAAGCACTCAAAAAAGCATTTATTTTTTTGTTAATGGCTATTCACTTATTAATTTATCTTCAGTAATCATAATTTTACACCTCAAAGATTAAATCAATGAACAATGATATCTCGAGCATGAATATTTATATATTTATTTTCTATTACTTTGTCTAAATGTTTATTGTTTATGTTTATTGTTTATGTTTCTAATCTTTTGGGCAACTAATCATATTTGTTGTTATGTCTCTTAAATATGTATATTGACTTGTTGTTTGACCATCATTACAGATAAACTTTATTATTTTCCCATTTTCATCATATATGTAATCTTTTTGTTTACTGCCACATTTACTATTTATAGTGATGTAAATTAAAATACCCAGAAGGCTGCTTTTCTACAACCTTTGGGTATGTTCTCTAACTATTTAACCATACAATCTAAGTAGATTTCATCACATTACTTATGGGTATGACAAGTTTTTACATAATTTTTCGCAAGACTTACTAAATAAAAAGAATTATATTTTGTCTTTATTTTGTTTTTTAGTTTCAATATCATTCATTATCTTTTCAGATAATAAATAACATATCACGGTGGCTGCTCCAGTGACTAGAAAAATAATTGCTGCTATCATGTATTTGCCTTGGAGTATAAAGTTTCCAGCAATCGTTGAAGTTATTACCGATGGAATTCTCGCTATAGTAGTAATTAATAAAAAGCGAGATAATGAAATATTAAAGAATGATGCCGCATAAACAAAGATATCTTTTGGCAGTCCTGGTATTAAGAAAATTAAAAAGATTACCTTATCGCGTCTTGGATGTTTATCCCATTTAGAGAAGCGTTTAAATTGTTTCCCTTTGAATAGTTCATTGGCGATTGGTTTACCCATTTTTCTTAAAACAAAGAAAATAATTGCTGTAGCAATAACTATACCAACCATTGCTACCAAGAAACCTCCAAACCAGCCATATAGAACACCAGCACTGATTTCAATAACCTCACCCGGGATAAAGGCGACAATTACTTGGAGTATCTGTAAAGCTGTAAAAACTAGTATTCCATAGATACCATAGCTTTGAATTTTCGCTTTTAAAAGTTCGGGATCATTAATAATAGTTTTAAAATTAGGCCATATTAAAATTATAACTGTTGTACATATGCCTAAAAATAGTACTATGCCTATTATTGATACAACTAGTTTTAATCTCTTATATTTAGATACCTGTTCATTGTTTTCCATATTTTCCTCTTTTGTCTTCTTATTTTAGTCTTCTTTTGATAATGTCAGCACTTTTTAGCGTTCCGATTAAAAGGGACAAATTAACATCATGGTTCAGATGATTGGTCTTAACCATTTGTTCATCAAAGTTTGCATAACAGTATTTACAAAAGTGCAAACATGAATTATATGCCCCAATATCAACCATTTGAACACACCCACAATTAGCATTACCTGTTGGTGCTTTTCGGGCAGACCAATTCTTATAGTTAGTTTTCCCTGTTAATATATATGCAAGTTCATGTGACACACATTCTGCTTTTGTGAAACCATATTCGACTAAGTTATGTTCTTCAAAACATGTCTGTACTTGCATATCATTCTTTTTAGCAATTTCTGAAAAGTTTAGACCAATTTCACGATAATCATCTTCACTCAACGTTTGATAATTCAATATAGCTAAATTTCTTTGAACATTCTTGTACTCATCAATAAATGAGATAATTATTCGCTTTACATAACCCTTTAGTAAAATGCACATTTTTTCAAAGGCTTTAATGTGATAGACAATTGAATATTTTTCGCTGATAAAGATTGGATCATACCGCACACTTAAAAAATCAATTCCGACAACTTCTGATAAAGTCTTTATATCTTCAATTACTTGTAGTTTGTGAAAAACATTTGGTTCGATATCATTTTTATAGGGAGTTAGTGTTACTTGAAAGATAATTGGTTTCTTAATTAATGGCAAATACTTTAATATTGGGTGTGGATTTTTAGTACAGAATAAAATAGCATCTACATCTTCAAAGTAAATGCGACTTACTTGGTTTGGATAAAATGGATTCCGCACATCAACAAAGCCCATTTTGTAACGTTTCATGAACCACTCTGGGTAAAAGGCAACAATGTCAGTACGCCCACTAACATTAATAATCATTATTATATCCTCTATAAATGACGAGCGAGCTCACGCATAAACTCGGTATCATCAACTCTTTCAATTAGTATTAATAACTTTTTTGATCCTTCGTATGGTATTTGTAATTTGTAATCTTTTAGAAAAGCTTTTAATTCATCAGTTGGCTTAAACATAAGATTATCACTATAAATACCACCAATTAAGATATCGTTTTTGTAGATACAATAACCACCCATCATTGAGCGCGCTCTTATTGTATCATCGCCAAGTTGTTCTAAATAGTATTGCATTAATATTTTTGAAGAGGCCATATTTTACACCTTTTTCTAATAGTAAAAAAATTAATTACATTGTCTTGGTTATTATAACACAGAATCACATGAAAGCTAAACAATAATAATAATTAAAGAAATGGCTAATTGTTAAGTTTTTATAAATTGTTCTAAATCATAAATATTTACTCTATGGGTTGTTCTTAATATTAAAGCATTAATCTTTATTGCAATTATTCATTATTTACTTCATTTGTCCAAAATTGTCTGGTTTTAACTTGTTAATTTTTAAATCAATTTTAACTATTGCCTTACATTATTTAATAT
>CAYJAQ010000037.1:0-15023 GCA_964368275.1 uncultured Staphylococcaceae bacterium | reverse complement strand
TCCTCAGTATATCATGTTTCATAAAAATATTCAAAAAAGTAGCACCTTTTTATTAAAGAAAATACGCTTATTAAAGCGTATTTAGTTATGTTGTTTTAAATGTTTTTCAATTGTGTCATATAGTGCTTGCGGGTCAATTGGTTTTGACAAGTGATCATTCATTCCCACATTATGGGAATCATTTACATCAATATCAAACGCATCAGCCGATAAAGCAATAATCACTACCTTCTTAGCATCTGAACGGTCCAATGCTCTAATTGCTGTAGTAGCATCTAGCCCATTCATTACTGGCATTCTAATGTCCATTAAAACGACAGAAAATGTACCAATTTCCGAATTTTTGAATTTCTCTAACCCAATTTGGCCATTTGCAGCACACTCAACAATGCACCCTTTTCGCTTTAATAGATTAACAACAATTTCGGTGTTTAAGAAGTTATCCTCACAAAGCAAGATGTGTAAGTTTGTAAAGATACTATTATCATTATCTTCAGTTTTTTTGCTAGTTGGTTCGTCAGTTTCCTCAATATCAAGTTCAACCGTAAAGGTTGTCCCCTTACCAAGTTCACTTTCGACTTTTATGGTTCCGCCCATTAAGTCAACAAGCTGTTTAACAATCGTTAAGCCCAGTCCAGTACCTTGATTATTTGCTGCATTTCCTAATAGGTTCTCTTGAGCAAAGCTATCAAAAGCATATGGTAAGAAATCTTTGCTCATACCAATGCCATTGTCTCTAATGGTATATCGTTTTCGACGAATCTTATCATGGGCAGAAATAGTTTCAATGATGAACTCTATTTTTCCACCTTTTGGAGTAAACTTAACCGCATTTGACAATAAGTTAACGAAGATTTGATTGAAACGCACTCTGTCGATTAATATCCATTTTGTGTTCATTTGATTCTTTTTAAACTCAAATTTGATACCCTTTAGGAAACATTGTTGACCAATAACGGTATTAATCGTATTAATGAAATCACTAGCTTCATATGGCTCTAGTTGCAGAGTTAATCTTTTGTTTTCAATTCTTGACATATCAAGGACATCGTTAATAATGCCTAACAAATACTCACCAGACGAATGAATCTTTTCAAGATAATCATCTTTCACTTTGTCATTAGCTCCTACAATTAGTTCATCACTTGAAAGGGCTAAAATTGCTGTCAATGGTGTGCGCATATCATGGCTCATTCGTGATAAGAAATCACTCTTAGCATGGTTAGCCGCGTTAGCAGTGTCAACAGCCTGCTGGAGAATGTTCTTTTGGCGTTGTTCTTCTTCATAGAGGTCAGTAATATCACGACTAATGATAATAATGTCTTCATGAGTATCATCAAGATAAAAGGCCCGACATTTTTTACGCATCACTCGTTGATCTTTTTCTTTTAACCGGAAAGCGACCTTAATAGTATTAGTCATTTCTAACTTTTTAACAATTTTTTCAACTTTAAAGAATTCTTCAAATAGATCCTTATCTAATTGATTAATTTCTTTTTCAAGCATACTATCCATCCGCTTATCAAAGTCAAAAGGGTGATGAACGGCTAATCCTTCAATATCTTCTCTTACTTTAACAAGGTGAGCAAGACCCGTTTTGACATTTATGACGGTTAGTGATTCAATTTCTTCATCCATAATGCTTTCAATAGCTAAGCGGTCTTTATATTCTGTATCAATATTCTGTGAATAAATAAAAGCAAGTAATTCACCGGAGTTAGGTCTTTCCATAATGCTTGCAACACTTCTAATCCAGCGCACTCCCAAACCCTCAATGAGTTTACGATAAATAACTGTAACATTGGTTTTGCCATTTTTAAAGTGTTCAAGCAAACTGTATGAAAAAAGATTGTTTTTAAGAATATCACGATCTTCTTCATAAACATTCCGCAAAATATCATTTCTGGTATCATCACTTATTGAGATATTCTTCCTCAGTGTCAAGGTATCATTTAATTGGGAATGATATTCTTCAATAATTCCCGTTGTTAGATTCAACTGATAGTATGTTAAAGCATCTTTCATCAATTCTTTTCTTAGTTGAAGCTCATGTTCATAACGTAATTGGTTTTCTTGTTGATAATCAACATTACTAGAAAAGCCAATAGCAACACGTGCATTATAAATAGAATCATTAATACGCGTATACACCATATGTTGCCATTCATATTTTTTGGTATAGTGGTTCATCATGCGAATAGTGCATTCGCTATCTTTAGCATCAGCTAATATATCATTGTATAATCTAATTGCTTCAGGTTCATCTTCTGGATAAATATCACCAGTACCAAGCATTGTCTCAGGCATATTCTCAATAATCATCGGATAGTTTAATGGCGAAACATTTTGAAACTCTTGTTTTAATTGTTTAGTGTCAAGGTTATATAACCAAAATGAAACACCGCGATTTTTACTAGCAATTTCCATCGCCCGATAACTTGCCGAAAGCTGTAACTGTGTATTCTTTAATTGGTCAATATCCGAATAGAATGCATAAAGGGTGCATTTTTCAGCATTTTTGGCACAGATATTCGCTGATATATTGAGCCATTTATACTTACCTTTGCCAGTCAATACTCTAATATCCGCGTTTGCCTGTCGATTGTCCTCAATGGCACTTTCTAATTCTTTTTGCATATTGGCTAAATCAGCAGGATAAATAGCATCTAATACTGAGAAACCACCAAATTCATTGCGTTCTTCCCGAACACTATCAATTAGTTTATAGTATCCGTCATTTAAGTATACTTTTTCTAAACGTCCATTACCATAATAATTGTATATACCTACACCACCTGGTAACCCGTCTAGCATTTTGTGCAATTCTTCTTTTTCATTTACCCGGTCTGTTTCATCAGTTAAGTATTCGATTAGGGCAAGTCGATTGCCCCAATCAATTATTTTACCACGGGTCATATAATGCTTGCCGGTTGTAGGGCTAGAATATTCACGTTCATTATAGCTGTCGCGTGTAGCACTTTTCATATAGCAGGGTTCACATGGCTTGTCAATATTCTTTAAGTATTGATAACAAGTTTTTCCCTTTGCTGCCTCAGCCGTTTTTCCAGTCATTAGTAGTACACGTTGATTAATGAATAAAAGTTCATATGTCTCACAATCACATACGTAAATGGCAGATGCGGAATCATCAATCAATTGAGTTATTAAATTAATGTTTTCCGTCTTTATGTCCTTTATTTTAGGCATAGAACTCCTTTTCTTCACCAATGTTGGCAAACTATCTTTTTTTCATTATAACACCTTTACAACTTTTTTGCAAGAAATTAAGGTAATACCACGTAAAAAAGGTGATTTTCATCACCTAATTCTTTTTATTTCAGTTCTTTGTGGTATCGTTTCGCAAAATAAATGAACAATACACTAAAAACAAGCAAGGGAATTGCGAGGAGTACCCAGTATATCAGGATTGCTGTAGAAAGGGGCACACCCGATGTGTAATCATATGTAACCACTTGATGAACACTTAAGGTAATTCCTAAACAAACTGTGCTAATCGCTAATCCTAGAAAAAGGACTTTTAAAACTTTTAATTTTCGCAAACTCATTTCTTTCGACGCTTTATTATCAATATAGCAGCAATAACAATTAATGCCACGCCTACTATTGCTAAAATGCCATAGGCATTAATTTCAATAATTGAGGATGGGGTTGTTAGTTCTTCTTTATTAACAAGCAAGATAATAATGTAAGCAACAATTACAACTATGCCACAAATTAGTATCAAAACATCAGTAAAGGATTTTTTCTTTTGAGAATTCTCTTTACCATTTATCAAATAATCAGAAGAAACTAGGAAAAAATTACTTAGCATTTTTATGTTTTCAACATCGGGCGTAGCCAGATTTTGTTCCCATTTTGAGATAGTTTGACGAGAAACATAGATTTTTTCGGCCAGTTGTTCTTGTGATAGATTGTTGTTTTTTCGCAGTTCAGCTATTCGTTCACCTATTGACATAAAGCTTCTCCTTTCGCTTCATTGTACCACCATCTTAATAAACAGTCTACCAACTATAGTTGACATTGTCACCTATTCTAGTTGTCAAAGCGAATTGTCATATAATTATCGCTATTATTCACTTACTAGCTGGTTTTGTTTATTAAGTTTTTTATAAATAGCTTTATCGATAACCACCAAAAGGCCACCTAATAGGAAGAAACCTAAGAAGAAAATGGCGCATACCCAAATAATATTTAAACCTAATTTATCATAATCCATGAAAAAGTAAGGATAGCGCGAACCATCACCAAAGGGTTTACCAAGTGGTGCTCTTATGAAAGCAAATACTACATAACACGCTGGATACGTCAACCAGCATGCTGCGTGTTTAATCTTAACTGTCCCATGAGGCATAAATAAAAGCCAGTCAACAAGTGCCATAATAGGTACAATATAATGCAACAATATATTAGCAAATGCCATAGCTGATGCCATTGAAAAGATCGTATTAGAAAGCATTGTAGCATAAACTATGAAAGTTATTTGGATGAAATAAATAATTGCAAGTTGTAGCCAGGTAGGAATATGGCAGATTTCACCATGTTTTCCATCCTTAATAATTTGCTTAAGGGTAAGAAACGCTAATAGTCCAAATAAAGCAACCACAAATATGTTCGATTGCATTGTGAAATAGCAAAGAATTTGGGCCGACTTTGCTGAAGAAAGCATAGGGACTAAACCAAATATGCCAGCCACAACAATTAGTAAGCGCCAGATTAATGCGAATATGCGATTTTCCAAGATATATTGTTTCATAATTTTGCCCTTTCTTATGATTGTATTTTAGATAATTATAACACAATTAATTGAAAATAGCAAAATTCTAAATAAAAAGGTTGAAAATTATGAGCCATTTCAAAAAGAAATGGCTCATTAAACTATTTAAAGGCGGGCGCTTTTACTGTTGTATCCTTAAATGCGGGATTGGGTGTAGTGTTTGATAAATCAAAATATAACTTAGAATCAGCTGTTACGCCAAAGCTCATATTGGAACCCGTCTTGCTAACCTTGTTAAAGGCTTCTCTAAACATTGCATTATGTGCTTCTTCGCGATTTAATAAAAAGTCGATTGCTTCACGCACATATTTATCTTCAATTTGACGATATAGATTCTGATAAACAACTTTAGCCCGTTGTTCAGAGGCAATGTTTGAAAGTAAATCCGCACAGAGATCACCAGTTACGGTAACATAATCAGCAGTCCATGAGTAACCAGATGCATTAATTAAACCCGGATTTAAACCTAGTAGAACATGTGTCTCTATTTCACCAACATTAGTTGTTTGATAGTCAGCAGTATGACCATTAAGCAAGTTAATTAGTGTACCAACAATCTCCATGTGCGAAAGTTCTTCTGCCGCAATATCCATGAATAAGTCTTTGATATCTTTATCTTTAATGCGAAAACTTTGTGACATATACTGCATAGCTGCTTTTAATTCACCGTTAGCACCCCCAAGTTGTTCTTGTAATAATGCCGCGTACTGTGGATTTGCCCGCTCTACCTTAACATCAATCAATAATTTTTTGTCATGTGTAAACATATTTTTTCACTCCTTTTTTAATTATTATTGATTGTTTTATCAAAGATATACCAAATAAAAAGAAAATGCGTCTAAGCACATTCTCCTTTTTTGTTTATTCTTGAATTATTTCTTCTGGTATTACAGCTGAAAGCGTCAAACTAATAGTTGTACTAACATAAAAAGTAATTAACGCCAGTGGCAATAATCGCATTGTATAAGTCATTAAGTTTTTGACATGAATATAGTTCTTTATGTATGAAGTATCAAAGTTATTATGAACCATCTTTACTTCGCATACACCAACAATGCTTAGTACTACCACATCAAAGAAAAATATTACACAAATAGCAACTATTTCCAAAGCAAATCGGTGGTCATCATTTGGTTTTTTTATTAGTTTTATCGCGAATAGCAGATAAATACCAAGAAATATTACTAAAGCAAATACTGTAGACCAAGGGAAAACAAATTGTTGTACGTACGAAGATACAGGTGTCGATGCTATAAACTGTTCTTGCAAAATTATAACAAGCATTGTTATAAGAAAGGTAAAGCCAAATAAGGCCATTGAAATAATCAATAAAGTCTTCTTAGCAGTTTGATAGTGCTGATATTTTTGTTTTAACATTTTCATACACATTCTCCTTAAACTTTTTTATGTTTTTCTAGCAAAATATACGCTTCATGAACATCGACCGCAGAAATCCTAGCATCAGTAATCGAAAAATTATTCTTATCAACTTCGATATATAGGGCATTGTCAAGATAACTATCTCCCGTTATTAGGTGTTCACTATATTCATTTTCACCTATGTAATAAGTAATAGTCATGTCTAAATAACAAATTGGGTAGCTTACTTTTTCTTTACCTACGCTAATAGATAAATGATCTCCCCCGTAGTAATTCAAAAAAACTTCTAAGTACTCGGAAAAGTTATCATTTGTTATATCAACATACTCAGTATCATAGAATTCATCCAACAGATAGTAACGAGAAATGCCTGCTATTTCGCCTACTGACATATAGAAGTTATAATTGTAATCAAGCTCGCTATCATGATGACTATTTTCATACTTTATTAACTCAATAGCTTTATTTATGTAATCACCAGCAACGTGGTTCTCATTTTTGTCAATGTAAAAGAACTTATAGCCATTGGGATAGTAACTAGCGAAGCGATAATCGCGTAAGTCCTTAACCTCTTTTATGTAATCAGTTGTTCCTAAAACCCCATGAAGTTGTTGATAGTAGTCAATTCTACTGCCTACATAAAGATTGGTTTGATTATTTAGATAATTATATAAGTATTCTACATACTCATCATATTCAGCTTGCTCAATATTACCATACAAATAATTACCTTGTAGTTTTGCATTCTTAAAAGGAATAGCTTTTAAATCAGTTAATGACATCTCAAACAAATGATCAGCAGAATAGAAAGTATTATCATACACTTCTTCGTTACCACATGATGTTAAAAGGGTCATCGTTAAGATGATTATTAATAATGAAATCAATTTACGCATATTTTTCTCTTCTTTCAAAATTTTATTCTTATGATGATTCACATACAATAGCATCGTAAAATACTTTCAATAAGTCAATGATTTCCGTTAAGCGATAACTATCACCATCAATTCGCAAATTGCATGGTACATCGGCAAATAAGCCATGTTTCTTCTCAAGTATTTCTTCAACTGGTTTCCGTGCATCCGTACTCTGAATCGTTCTTTTATGGTCACAAGATCATTAGTCTTTAAGATAATAAAGAATTCACTTGGTAAATAGGCCAGTGCTTCACGTTCACTATTATCATAAATGGTGTCCTCATCTTTTGGAGCTAATGTATAAATCTTCTTAAATGTAGTTATGGTAACTCCAGAATTCTTTTCTAATCTTAGATAATCCTGACCAGTAGATATTTTAACGCGCATTTTTATTTATAATCTGTGTTGCGTCGTTTTACCAGTGCAGTTTTCACCAATTATTGCGATAAGCATCTTATCATCTCTTATCTATTATACCACAATCAGTTAAAAAATGCTAAATAAAACTATGCTAACTTATTAGCATAGTTGAATAACTTTATTTCTTTCTAACAACAGGTACCCAAATACCACTTTCATAGTTATTAGCTGCCATATCACCTTGGGAATACCATTCGATATTAAACCCTGCAGCAATACTAAATTCATTATTACCTGGTAACCATTCTTTAAAAATCTTAGTGTTAAGCGTCTGTAAAGCAAACGGCAAAGCTCCTATACAACTAAATTTCACCCATTCTAAGTTGGGAAATTCGTAAAGCACCATACCAGCTGGCACTTCACCACCTTGATATGTTCCAGCAACCATATACCGAAAACTTCCTTCTTTATTAGTGTCATCAATGCAGACACCAAACTCTCCGATGTTGTTTTGACAAATTGCCATTTCGACAGCATTACTAGGTGCAACTCCTCTCCACAACTTAGCATAATATTTTTGTTGAATCTCATTCCAAAATTTAGGGATTTCTTGGTAAGCATTGTCGAAGTTAAAGACTCTTTCAAAGCCTATAACCTTAAAACCGACCATTTTTTCAATTTCGTAATTCATAACTTTTCCTCCTTGAATTTGAATTGTAATCTTTAACGGTAAGAAAATACTAATTTTGGTGGTATCTTGCTTAACTTGTTTAGGTGATACCCCATGAAAACGCGTAAAAGCTTTGGTAAAGCTTTCCGGAGTATCATAGCCATAGTGATAGGCAACATCAATAATTTTAGTCTTTGAATTACAAAGTTCTAAGGCTGCTAAATACAAACGCCGATTACGAATGTATTCAGCAATTGTATAGCCAGTCATTATTGAAAAACCTTTTTGAAAATAAAACGATGACATGTATACTTGGCTAGCCACATCTTCTACTTTCAAATCGTCAAGTAAATGTTCTTCAATATAATTTATTGCTAACTTTAAACTTTCAACCCATTCCATTTTCTCACCTCTTTAAGATTATACATCAAATAGTTTTTACAGTCTTGTCTTACTTTGCTTTCTTTTGTCCATTATATACTAAATAATCATAGCCGTCAACCAAGTAAAGTAAAAAGCTAAATATAGAATGATATTTAACTTTGTTAATTAGTTTTGATAATATTTAACTCCTAGTTCCTTGGCTTTACTGATTTCCGCTTGACTAGTAACACCTGCATATATCAAGTGAACATCAATTTGTTTAGTGATATTGAGCAACAAAGAAAGGAATGTTGCTAAAGTCTTTTCATCGAAAGTCGCAGAGATATTGCGTTGATTGATCCTAACAGCAAACAATTCTAAGTATAATAAGGTTGTACTATTGGTGTAACCAACGCCAAAATCATCAAGAATAATTTTGAAACCTTCATTTATCAAGATCATTAAATTATCAAGAGTTTGTTGATGCATTTCTGCACATTCTTTTTCTGGAAAAATGAAGCTAATTTTCGGAGCATATTTACCTAAGTAATCTAAGATAATCTTAATTCCTTCACTAGTAGTGAAAATAGTTGTTGGAATTTTAATCATGATTTCTTCACTAGCTGACGCATTTAAACTATCGTTGATTAATAAACTAAAGACTCTTTTAGTGAGTTCTTCTTCTAAATCATTATCTTTAGCAACTTTTAATAAATCATTATATGTAATATTCCGATACGCTTCAGTAGCGATATATGGAACAATCTCAAAGGCAATTACCTTGTGACTTGCATCATAAATTGCACATTTTTTAAATTGTAATTTATCATTTTTTAATAAGTTAGCAAAGTTCTTGCTAAGACTAGCGTACAATTCATATTTGTAGACATCATCTTCCGTTATCTGAACGACACTATTCGGAATGTCCAACTTCTCATGGAGGAGATAATCAATCATGTTAATCAGTGTTTGCGCATCTTTAACGATACTACTAGTAAAATCGGTAACGCTAATAGGAAGGTTAGCAACTATATCATCTACTTTAATCCCTTTGTTAAAATTAGCTAGTACTTCTTCATGGGAAAGGGCAGAGTCTACGCCATTTGGTGAAATAACAACGTAGTTAGTGAAGTATAAATGACAAATATAAGCTTGGGGATAGTATGTTCCCAACATCTTTGCTACTTCATTTACAACATTGGTTTGCACACTACTGCCATGCAATCGTCCTATTTGATTCAAGGAATGCACCGAAAAGAGGGTAACCTTAAATGGTTTCTTTTTTAAATATAGCTCTTTCAAAATTGGATAAAGGGCAACCCGATTGTAAGTACCGGTGGCAGAATCCAAGTATTGTGATGGCATCTGGAGGACAAAATACATGACACTAACTCCCATCGCGGTAGCAGAAGCCGTTAAAAGGTACTCAGGGTGCATTATTTGAACAATGACAAAGCCTAGTAACAAAACAATCGCCAACAACAATGAGGCTTTAGTAACAGAGCGAATAATCCGGCGTTTCAAATAAATGATAAAAGCGCCAATTGCTAAATACAAAACGGTATTAATGTATACTAAACTATGCAAGGTGCCACCTTGATAAATATGATTGATATCGATGTAGAAGATTCCCCATTTAGTAAAGAAAGATAATACCAGTGCCGTAATTAAGACAGCATATGGTAAGATAATCAGTACTTTTAGGGTTTTCGATAATGTAATATTCGTAAAGATAACAAGGTAATAGACAAAGAGAATTAAGCAAGTATGCATACCTAATATAAAGAGCATATTAGCGGTTGCTAAAATGATTGTGGGGAAATTTTCGGCTGCTTTTTCCATACTTGCACTTGCTGCGTCAAAGACAACTGCCATGAACGCAGTAATAAGCATCCACTTAAAGATTATGTTCTTCTTGTCAATAAAACGTTTCTTACTAAAATAGAAGAAAATAGTAATGAACAAGAAGAAAACGGAGCAGGTAGAGTAAAATACATTATAATTCATCCTACACCTCCAATATTCCTAGGCAGCGTTTGCTGTAGTCATTAGCGTCACTTGGTGGTAAAGCTTTCGAATACAAGTAACCTTGTTGCATAGTTACACCCAAATTAGCTAAAACTTCAGCTTGCTCAGCTGTTTCAACGCCCTCACAAATTGTCACATAATTAAGCTTTTGTAATGACTTAACGAGGGTTTCTAGGTATAGCATATCACTTGGATCTTTCATAGCTTGCCAAAGAATCATCTTGTCAATCTTAATACAAGTAAATGGTAGCTCTAAAACATAGTTATAATTAGCATAACCGCTACCAAAATCATCTAACATAAAGACGTAACCTGCATCAATTAAATGATTCATTGATTTTTTTACAAGTGGCATCGCTGTTGTTGAAGAAGTTTCGGTTATTTCAAAACTAATAATGTCTTTAGCAAATTCATACTCTGCCATTATTTCTAATAAGCGTTTATGAATTGTGGCATTTGTACACTGTAACACCGATAGATTCACACCGATGTGGTGCAAATTCCATTTTTCAACATGATACTCTTTAATGAATTCGCAAACTTTCTCTAAGACAAGTTCACCAAGTGCGTAGATTGAACCATTCCTCTCAGCAATCGTAATGAATAAATCAGGACTTACGAAACCAATTTCATCATCAATAAGTCGCGAAAGGGCTTCATAGGCTACTAACTTACCAAAACTATCGTGAATAGGTTGGTAGTATACTTTAAGGGTTTTTTGTTCTAAAGCTTTGGCTAATGCTTGTTCGGCTTTAATGTAATATTCAAATTCATGTTGATATTTTTCATTCACTAAAACAACTGGTGAAATGTTACCATCATCATGACGCATAACAATATAATTAATGATATTTAAGAAAGCATGTTTATTATTTAAATCTTCACTATTAATACCGACAATTGAAACGGGCATCTTAATATTATTATCAGCCAAATTCCAAGTTTCTGGTAGATCTAAGCGGTATTTTTCTAATGTCTCGCTCGTTAATGGAGTTTGATTATTAAAGTTAATTACCCCGTAGACATCACCAGTGATTCGGATGACATAATCTTTAGGAAACTTCTTCTTCAAGTAATTAGCAAAAGCAACCATTAAATCATCGCCGCCTTTAATGCCATATTCATGATTAATGAATTGAAAGTCATTGAGGGCAAACATTGTTAAAGTAAATGGCTGATTTTGTTCGAATAAGTCATTAATTATTGTATCCATCGAACGACGATTCAAAAGTCTTGTTAAAGAATCAACATTCTCATCCGGTGCTTGAAGTGAGAAACACATAATCGTAAGAGCGAGGGCATTTCCCATGGAATTAACCAATAAGTATGGATTAAACATCTGAACGATCATCGTCAAAAAACTAACAGTGACAAATGATAAAACAGTAAAAATTTTACGTTTTTGAATTCGTCTAAACTTAATAATCGTAATGACTACCGCTGTAATGATGTATGATGCTACCACGACATATAAAGCCATATGGGTTTTACCATGAACATAGCTATTATCACCTGCTATTTGAAAGATTCCTAAATCCGTAAATGGTGACATTGATAGAAGGGCAAAGACAACCCCAAAAGGTATTAACATCAATAAGCGATATTTAGTTTTTATGCGTGGGAACATACCGGTTAGCACTAAAACATATCCTAAAAAAAGTGGTCCATTAAGCTGAGCACTAAGTAGGAATAAGAAATTGCCTAAATAAAGGATAAAAGGGGCGATATCCATATTCTTGTCCATAACAGCTACTGCTACGTCCAATAATAGTGAACATTCACCCAATATTAAAAGCGCACTAAAAAAGCGCGTTCTCGTATTTTGAATTTTATTCTGTTTAAAATAGAATATAGTCGTAATTGTTAAGAAAACAAAAGACATAATTGAAAAGTCAACAATGTACATCCGGTACCTCTTCTTTTATCCATTTTATATATAATACCATATTTTCAAAAAAATTGACAATTCTTTAAGAATAAAATTGCATTTTGGTAAATACTATTTATTCTTGTTGAACTTTTTTAATCAATTTTAAGTAAATCAATGACTTCAATATCGTTATTTACCGCGTCTTTAAAGATTTCCCCAAAGAAAGCATTCCTCATTAATTTACCATAGTGAGTGGGAATAGCAATTTTTGGGCGAATTGCATTGATAAGTTCAGCAGCTTCTAAGCCGTCCATCGTGTACTTTCCGCCAATCGGAATCATTGCAATGTCACATTTCACACGATATACATCTGGATTTAAATCAGTATCACCAGCGATGTAACATCTACCACTAGATAACTCAAAGATATAACCTACCCAGCCATTTGTTTTAGGATGCATTGGTTTATTAATATTATAAGCAGGAACGGTTGTAAACTTAAAGCCATTAACCAAATATGCTTGATTAACATCAACAAATTTAACTAAATGGGCTTTATACAAAGAACTCATAAATTCTTTTTCCATGATGTTTGGCATAACAAATACGGTTTTATCATTTACTACTTTAGCAATGTCAAGAAGCGAGTAGTGGTCAGAATGGCTATGGGTAATAAAAATTACATCAGCATCATTTCGTGCATCTGTTATCATAAAAGGATCGATATAAGCTATTTTATCTTCAGTAATACGAATGCTACTATGCGTAAGTAATTCAATGTTTTTATACATATTTCCTCCCTATTTCTATTTATATACTGATTATAGCATAAAAGTTCGAAAGGAGCAAGAAAAAAAGACTTAAGCATCCCTAAGTCTCATATGTTAATTAAGCATTTTTCATAATTACTTCTTCAACAGCATCAGCGACGTCTTCGCAAGCATCACAACATTTTTCAAAGCGATGATACAAGTCTTCCCAAATGAATAGTTGTATAGGATCATTGTCTTCTTCAAATAATTTCTTGATGGCATTAATGTACAAATCATCACCATTTTCTTCTAAATGATTTACTTCAACGATTAATTGCTTCATCTTATCAGGCTTCTTGAAGTTATTAAATTCTTGTAAAACTTCTTTAAGTGATAATACACATTCACAAACAATCTCGGAGAAATACATTGCATCTTTTCTGATTGTTTTAACATTGTACATGTATAAACGTAACAATACATCTTCAATTGAATCAGTAACGTTATCAATTGCTTGTGCAATTTGAATAATATCTTCCGTTTCAATAGGAGTAATAAATTCCTTGGCAAGTTTTTCCAAAGTCACATGTTTTCTAATATCTGCTGAATGTTCAATATGATGCATCTTCGTTTTTAATTCACGAATATTATTATAATCATAGTTGTTAACTATTTCTTTCAACATCTTTGCTGCTTCACAGGAAAATTCAACCATTTCAATAAATGATTCAAAATAATAGTTTTCTTTTTTCTTTGCCATATTTTTTTCCTCCTAAAATATCATTATAAACAGTTTGGCGACTAAAAAGCCAATTATTCCACATCCCGGGAATGTTAATACCCAGGTAACAATCATTTCTTTAACAACATCCCATTTAACTGATGAGATTCGTTTTGACGCAGCAACTCCCATCATTGCTGTTGTCTTAGTATGGGTAGTACTTACAGGAATACCAAAAATAGTTGATAAGAATAAGCAACCAGCAGCTGCCATATCGGATGCAAAGCCTTGATATTTCTCAAGTTTTACCATGCTCATACCCACAGTTTTAATTATTCGGTAACCTCCAATAGAAGTTCCAAGTCCCATAACTAGGGAACAAAGAATCATTAGCCAAATTGGAATATCAAACGCAGCTGGAATTATTTGTCCTTGTGATAGGAAAGTTCCAAGCATGAAGACACCCATAAACTTCAAACCATCTTGAGCACCATGCATAAAGGCCATGGCAGCCCCACCACCGATTTGGGCATATTTGAAGAATACTTGGGTTTTACGTTTATTTGCTTTCCGGAAGATGACAACTATTAATTTTGAAAATAAATATCCTGCAAAGAAACCTAGGAAGGTTGATAGTAGCAACCCATAAATAACTTTCATCCACTCATTGCCATTAATGCCTGACCAACCACCCTGAAGAGCGATAGCCGCTCCACTAATACCGGCAATTAAGGCATGGCTCTCACTTGTCGGAATCCCAAAGATCCAAGCAACTGTTGCCCAAATAACGATACCAACCATAGCAGCACAAAGGGCGGCTAAAGCATCGGATGAATTTCCTCCAAAGTTAACCATACCAGAAATAGTATAGGCAACCTTCTTGGAAATTAAACACATAAATAAAACACCTAAAAAGTTAAAAACTGCGGCCATGATAATGGCTCTTTTAGGTGATATTGATTTAGTAGAAACGCAAGTAGCAATAGCATTAGGAGCATCAGTCCAACCATTAACTAAAATAACTGCAAGCGTAAGAACTACGGTAATTGCTAAAATGTAGTTTGTTGAAAGAGATTGAATAAATTCAATAAATGTCATAATATCTGCACCTCTTTCCTTATTATATAATATATCAAAACTTTTTTCAAATAATATATAGTGCTAAAA
>CAYJAQ010000036.1:0-15669 GCA_964368275.1 uncultured Staphylococcaceae bacterium | reverse complement strand
GTTAATTATATTGCAAAAAGAAAATTTAATACCCCCACTAAAATATTTTTATTTTTTTAACCCAAAATAAAAGCATTATGCTATAATAGGGGAAATAATAATAAATGAGGTGACTAATGAAAACGACAATTATTGGCATTGCTGGTGGAACAGCATCGGGAAAAACAACTATTGCTCAAGCTCTATACGAAAAGGCGATTGAATTTGGCAGTGTTGCATTAATTAAATTAGATGATTATTACAAAGATTTAAGCGATTTATCATACGAAGAACGAATCAAAGCTAACTTTGACCATCCTGATTCCTATGATACAAAGTTACTTATCAGTCATCTAAATAAATTAAAAAAGGGTGAAGCAATCGAAAAGCCTACTTACGATTTTGTGCTCCACACTCGTTCTGATATTACTGAGCATCTCGAACCCAGTGATATTATTATTGTCGAAGGTATCATGATATTCGCTATTCCGGAACTCAGAAAAATGTTTGAAATGAAAATATACGTTGATACCGATGATGATATTCGTTTCATAAGAAGACTAAACCGCGACATTAATCACCGCGGCCGAACAATTGAGTCAGTAATCACTCAATACTTAGCAACCGTTCGTCCGATGCATTTAACTTTTGTTGAACCATCTAAACGTTTCGCCGATATCATTGTTCCCGAAGGTGGTAAGAATATCGTTGCCCTTGACATCTTACAAACTAAAATAATTGATTTATTAAAGAAATAATAAAACAAGCCAGAAGGCTTGTTTTTATTATTTATAATAACCATTACCACTTATATTGCCGCGATTAATTGTAACTTCATTTTCTAAAGGATCACCTTTATTAACTATTTCGTCACTATTTTTCTCAAGTGATAGGATAGTTTGATGAATAGCACTCATCTCATTGTCAAGGTTTTCCGCTGCGAGTGAGGCATTAATTAATCTTTCCTTAACATCTGCGGGAATATTCTTGTTATACTTATATTTGATTGAATGTTCAATACTAGCCCAAAAATGCATAGCATGTGTTCTAATTTGAAACTCTAAAAGAATGGGTATTTGGCCATTTATTGTTTCAACATTGTAACGGCAAATCAAATGTAGTGAACGATAACCACTTGGCTTCATATTCTTTATATAGTCACGTTCTTCCAGTAATTTGATATCTTTTCGGCTCTTTAAAAGTTTAGCTACGCTATAGACATCTTCAATGTATTTACAGGTAATCCGAACGCCGCCGATATCATGTACCATTTTGGGAATATCTTCAAATGCTACATTCATTCGTTTTGATTTATCGATGATACTACCTGGTGTTTTTACACGGCCAGAAACAATTTCAATTGGACAATGAATTCCACTAGTTAGATATTGTTTTTTGATACCTTCAATTTTTAAAATAAATCCTTCAACTGCTAATTCATATGGTTGTAAAAATGCATTCCAATTAAAATCTTTTTGTTCCATCAATATTCCTTTCTTTACTACTTAGTTCCAAATAAGCGATCGCCACAATCTCCTAAACCTGGAACAATATATCCGTTTTCATTTAATTTTTCATCCAAAGATGCTAAATAGATTGGTACATCAGGATGTTTAGTTGATAGAAGTTCTATTCCTTCAGGAGCACCAACTAGTCCAACATAAATAATATCTTCACAACCGTGTTCTTTTAAAATTTCAACTGCCTTTACGGCACTTCCGCCAGTAGCCAACATTGGATCGACTAAAATAACAGTTGCTTCGGTAATGTTAGGGGGAAACTTTGCATAATAAGTATGTGGTTCAAGAGTCGTCTCATCTCGATACAAACCAATGTGTCCAACTTTAGCATTAGGAATTAAGTTAGTTATTCCATCAACCATACCTAAGCCAGCTCTTAAAATAGGCACAACAACAATGTTTTTAGCAAGTACTTCAACTTTAGTTTTACAAATAGGGGTTTCTATTGTTTTAACAATTGTTGGCAAGTCACGAGTAATCTCGTATACCATTAAACTACCGATTTCTGAAACTATCTCTCGGAAATCTTTAGTGTTGGTCTTCTTGTCGCGAATAAAAGATAATTTGTGTTTTAACAATGCGTGATTAATGATTGTAACATTTGGGTTCATAGTGGCCTCCTCTTAATTTATTATATTATAAATGTTTTTGTTTCATTTTGCAAATATAATAGACTTGAAAATGTTTTACATAATTTTCATAAGAGAATTAACACATAAACAAGCGCAATTGTTAACATTGCACCGAAATAGATAAAAAGACGAGTTTTGTTAATAAGTTCCATTTTATAGCGAACAGATTCCCTTATCATAATCAATAGACATGGTAAAAGCATCAAAGCAATTAAGAGTTTCGTAACATTATCATTTAAATAAGCAATTAAAGCAATTATCATCATGGTAATAAAACTAACTGGCACTAAGAAATTTAAAAGGGCATGAGCATATGTTAACGACCCCCGTTCTTTTAATTCTGGGGTTGAAAAAATATGTTCTAAAAATGCTTTGGGACCTTCCTGATATAATCTAAATGCTTCTGTTTCACTTTTATCTTCAAGTACTGTCTTACCAGTAGTACCTAAGATTATCATTTCGGGGTTAGTTTGAATAACCGTGGAAATATAATCATCAGCAATTTTCTCAGCACGTTTAGTCGAATTGACAATGTGCTTAATAGCATTATATTCAATTAATGACCAGGTATTGTAAACGCCTAATTCACGCATATAGCCTAATTGATTAGAACCACTAATATAATTAGCAAAACTTGCACAATAAATAGCATGACGGAATACCGAAATACGATTTGCATCTTCAGAGCTTTCCTGCATATCAAGAATCATCAAGATAATGGCATATCCTAAATAGTCGTTAATATCTGCGACGATATCATTTACTTCATCATCATTTTCGGAAAGGTTGACTAAATCAAAGACAATCTTTATTTGGTTACTATTATCTACTCGAAAAAGTTTTTTGATACCTTTTGGTAAACCTGCCACTAGTTTTATAGTGATGGTGTTTTCCCATTCAACAATATCACCTAAAAAAGTTTTAACACGATTCTCATCAGAAAAATTAAAATTACTTATCTCACTTTGAAGTTGAGAAAAAATGGCATTTACTTTCTCCTTTGTGGTTTGATGTGGCTCAGAGAAAATACAATTTGTGGTTTGACCTTGCCCAATTTGAAAAACTTCATCTTGCGCAAAGTTGGATAGGTCTTCCCCATTTAAGTATGCTCTTATAATAGTATCGTCAATGGTAAAATTGTGCATATTTCCTCCTATTAAAAATCACCAGTTAAACAACTGGTGATAACAATTCAATTAATTTAGTGGTATGTTATATATCTTACTATACTTGTTTTTTAAATACGTAATGTAATATTGAGGATTAAATTTCTCATTCATTAACATTAGCAGCATTTCATTAGGTGTCTTGGAACCACCATATTGATGAATATGTTCTTTTAGCCAGTCATTAATTGGTTTTGTATTTCCTTGCAATAATATTGCATCCACATCTAGTTCTTTTTGCATGACACTATATATTTGAGCTCCTATTGCACTACCTAAAGCATAAGTAGGGAAATACCCAAACATACCACCAGCCCAGTGAATATCTTGTAGAACCCCTTCTTTATCACTTGGTACTTCTACATCAAGATAATCTTTCATTAGTTTAGACCAGGCTTTAGGTAAATCTTCAACTTTGAGTTTGTTTTCAAATAAAGCTTTCTCAATGTCATAGCGAACCATTATATGTAACGGATAAGTTAATTCATCGGCTTCCGTTCTAATCAATGTTCGTTTTGAAACATTAACTAATTGATAAAAATCATCCAAAGTTACATTTTTCAATTCTTCTTTAAATATTTCTTGAAGTTTTGGATAATGAGCCTGCCAGAAAGCATAGCTTCTACCTAAAATATTTTCAAAGAAACGCGATTGTGATTCATGCATTGCCATAGTAGCACCACCACCTAAGGTAGTATCATCTAAAATAGGATTAACTTGTTGTTCATAGGTAGCATGTCCTAATTCATGAATTACCGAAAAAATATTTGAAAAAAGATTGTCCTCATAATAGTGTGTAGTAACACGCACTTCTGTTGTCCCTGCACCTGATGTAAAAGGATGTTCACTTTCCTTTATTAAGCCTCGATCTTGATCAAAGGCTAATACGTCCATCAAATATTTTGAAAACTCTTTTTGACGAGTTTTATCAAACAATAGATTATCGAGTTTGTGCTCAGCAGGCAAATTTCTTGATGTAACTTGTTTTACAAATGGAACTAAATCTCGCTTTAAAGTGTCAAAGAAATTATCATAGAATGCTTCTGTTGCACCTTCTTCAAAATTATCTAGTATTACATCAAAGCCTTTTACTTCCGGTGTTTCATAGTATTTCATCATTTTCTTTTGGAAAACAATAATCTTTTCTAAGTATGGAGCAAATTTGCTAAAGTCATTAGTGACTTTTGCTTCTGCCCAAACATTTTGTGATTTAGCAAGTAACATGGAAAACTCAACGTACTCATTCATTGGTACTTTTAATTGCTTATCTAAATCCTTTTTTACTTTTTTAATTTCACGTTGCATCAAATCGTCTAATTGATCACTATGTGCAAATAACTCATTTACAACCTTAATATATTCTGGTGAAGTTGATGTCTTGAATTCTTCTTCAGATAAAACACCAATCATTTCTGAACGATGTTCAAAACATCCTTTTGGGGCTTCGGTTTCCGAATCCCAACCAATTAGAAAAAATGCATAATTTAGCGCTGCTAGTTTTTTTCGAGTTTCCTTGTACTGTTCTAATAATTTCTCCATGTTTTCTCCTATTTTATTTTTATTTTGTCATTGTATATTTCTTCTAATGCAACGCCTATACATTTCTTATTTACAGGATGTTCCATATATGTTTGTTGTTCTTCTTCAATTTCACGGGCTCTTTTAGCAACCGCGATAACCAATTTGTACTTGGATGTTGTTTTATCTGATAATTGGTCAATTGATGGGTAACGCATACCTTCTTTATTCTTTACTTGGGTCATAACCATTTTCCTCCAATAATTCAAAGTAGCCTTCAAGGCTGCGTGTGCAACGCGCATGTTCGGCTCTAATAATAGCGCGGATACGATCGGCCGCATTGTCAACATTATCATTAATTACAATATAATCATAGCCATTAGCTAACATTACTTCCCGATGGGCTTTTTCAATTCGAGCATTAATAACTTCTTCACTTTCGGTTCCCCGTTTCCGTAAACGATTATAGAGTGCTTCATAGGAAGGTGGGGCAATAAAGATAAACACCGCATCAGGTCGTTTAGCTTTGACCTGCATTGCGCCTTGTACCTCAATTTCTAAAACTACTTCATGACCTAAAGCAAGTTGATCATCAACTTTATCGCTCGGTGTTCCGTAATAGTTTCCTACGAATTCTGCGTATTCGAGAAATCTTTTTTCTTTAATTCTTTTTTCAAATTCTTCTCTCGAAACAAAATAATAATCGACACCATCTACTTCACCTTCACGAGGCATTCTGGTTGTCATTGATATTGAGTAAGTAAATTTATGACCCTTGGTGTTAAATAATGCCCGTCGTACGGTTCCTTTACCTACACCACTAGGGCCTGATAAGACGATTAGTAATCCATTTTGATTTAGTTTCATATTTTACTCCCTAATGTTTATATTATTATTTTAACATTAGTAAGGCTTTTTTTCAAGAGAAATGATTAAATAACCATTATTTAAATTAAAATGTTTAAGATTAGCGTGTTTTTAAATTTTTATGTTATAATAATAACAAACAAAGGTGGTGAGTAATCATGGCAATAGATGGTGTATTTACCCATTTTTTAGTCCAAGAAGTAAAAGAAATCATCATTGATGGTAGAATTAACAAAATCTATCAGCCACAACCATTGGAGGTCATTTTTAGTATATGGAAAAATGGTAAGACTTATACCCTACTACTTTCCTCATCCCTAAATGCTTCCCGGTTTCAACTTTTAAATAAGAAGTACGATAACCCCGAGCAACCTTATAACTTTTGTATGTTGCTGAGAAAATATATTGAACGTGGTATTATTGTTGATTTAATTCAAATTGATAATGATCGTGCTGTGAAGTTTGTGATTAGTTCCTTCAATGAAATGGGTGATGAAAAAAACTATCACTTGTATTTAGAGATGATTGGCCGCAGTGCTAATTTAATCTTAACTGATGAAGACGACAAAATAATTGATGCCATTAGAAAACTAATGATTGAAGAAAATAGTACTAATGACCGAATTATTATTCCCAAAGCCCAATACCAGATTCCGCTTAAACAGGGTACACTTAATCCCTTCTTAGCAGATTCAATTGATGATATTAATAAACTAGAAGGTTGTTCAAAACCACTTCTAGAGCGTTTTAAGCAAGTAGGCAGTGTAAAAACTGTCATGGCTAGTAAGCTAATACCAATAATTTATCACAAAGAACCAAACGATATTTTCTATTGTTTTGACTTGGGTCTTCCATTTCCCTCAACTTCTTATTTAGATCTTTCTAGTATGCTTGAAGCGTACTATGCCAATACGGTAAAAGTTACTAATCTCGATTATAACCATTTGTCCAAAATATTAAAAAAAGAAATTCAGAAGCAAATCCTGAAAATTGACCATTTAGAAGCCGATCGCGCAAAAGCTAAAGGGCGCTTAAAAGATCAAGAACTGGGTATGCTCCTTCAAGCTAATCTTTATCAGATTAAAAAAGGTGATACACAAATTACCGTTAGTAACTACTATCAGGCGAATGAGCCGCTTACTATCCCCCTTAATCCCCAGTTAGAACCTAGCACTAATATGACGAAGTACTTTACTTCTTATAAAAAAGCTATGAGTACCCTTAAGCATGTGGAAGAACAATTGCTTAACACTAATAATGAGATTACCTATCTTGATAATATTTTGACTTCCCTTAGTTTTTCGGGTAAGGAAGACTTTAACCAAATTAAAGAGGAATTAAGCGATGGTGGCTACCTAAAAAGCAAAAAAGGTACAAGCCGCACAAAACGGAAGATTACCCTTCTTCATCATATTCTTAAAGATGGTGAAATATGGGTTGGTAAAAATAATATTCAAAATGATTACTTAACTCACAAACTTGCAAATAGCACCGACTACTGGTTCCATGCTAAAGACATTCCGGGTGCTCATGTTGTGGTAAGAACAACTAATCTAAACGAGCATTTGATTCGTATAGCTTCTCAGTATGCCGCCCTTTATTCAAAAGCTGCTACTTCAAGTAGTGTACCAATTGATTATACCCTTGTTCGATATCTAAAAAAGATTCCCAAAATGAAGGGTTGTATGGTAACCTACACAAATCAAAAAACTATTTACATTGATCCTGATGAATCAGTACTCCATCAACTTCTATCTGAATAGATAATTAAACAGGAAAAACAATAAATTTGTTCTCGCTCATCATACATTGCTGAAACCTGATATTTGATATCAATAATATTTTTGTCACTTATTTTTTTTAAAAACTCATTGACCCTTATTTCTAAATCATGTTCATGACTTTCATCAAACACTTTTATTTTCATAAAAAAACCCCTTCTTTATTATAAACTAAAGAGGGGGTTTATTTTGTTATATTTTAGAATGATAATGGCAGCGTTTATTAAACGGACAATCTAAACACTGGGGATTACGAGCCGTACAAAGATAGCGTCCCATGAATAATAAGCGATGATGTAAACTGTACCATAATTCTTCCGGAAATTGAGCTTTTAAAGCAAATTCAATTGTCTGAGGGTTAGCTGCTTCTTCAACCAGTCCTAAGCGTTTGCTTACTCTTTCTACATGAGTATCAACCGCGAGTCCTGGTATATGATAGCCTTCCGAAATAATTACATTAGCCGTTTTGCGACCTACTCCTGGTAATGTTATCAATTCTTCAATTGTTGAAGGAATTTCACCTAAAAAATTGGTACAGATTTTTTCTGAAAAAGCAATAATGTTTTGAGCTTTATTTTTATACAAACCAATCTTTTTAATAATATCTTCCACATCGGTTTTTGATGCTAAACTTAATGCTTTAGGTGTGGGGTATTTACTGAATAAAGCCGGTGTCACATTGTTGACACTTTTATCAGTTGTTTGAGCACTTAAGATAACCGAAACAGCTAATTCAAATATATTATGATAGTTTAACTCACAGCACGCATTGGGGAACCGTTCATTTAAAAATTCCCATATTGCTTTTTTAGTAATTGCGTCTGACATTTACTTGATCTAAGAGACTCTTTATCTTGGGGTCTACTTCGACTTTCTCCCGGTTTTGGGCAGCTTTACGCGATGCTAAAATCGCATCAGCATATTTTAAGTGCGTCTTCTTTGCTTTTATACTCTCTAAAATAGCTGCTTGTATTTCATTAATACTATAATCCTCGTCCAACCAGTAGTTTACTAAATCACAATCTGCCGCCGATAGATTCTTACCTAAAGTCTTTTCAATATATGTTATCAGTTTTTGGGTAACTTCTTCTTTGTCTTTATCAATATGCTTATCTCGCGATTTCTCGAGAATTGCCCCTAACTTATCAATTGTAGGGCCCAATGAGAACTTTTCGCGCATTTGGTCAGTATCTTCAATCTGCTCAATTGTTAATTCAATATAGCCTCTATTTATTAAGTTAACTAAGCGTTCTGATAATAAGTCTTCAGCTAAAGTCATTAGTTTCTTTAATTCACGAATTGATAAGAAATCATTACGGCACTTCTTTTGTTCATGAAGTAAAGTGATAATAATGGTATCAGTTTCGTCTAACCCAATTTTCTTGTAGTTCATTAGTAATACTTCTTTAAATGATATCATATGTGATTCAATTAATTTACCATAATCATTCATAACTTACTCCTTAAATAGTATCTAAATTATAACATATTTAGACAAAGATAAGCAAGTTTTAAATAAATTTATTTAGTCACCTTTTTTCTCAAAATTTATTTCAATATAGCAACGTTTTTCATTAAGTTTATTAATGTAATGTTCAAGGGTAGGTAAATACACTGCTTGAGTATTAATCTCATGTTTAATAGTAATACTTTCACCAAACCCAATCATTTCAATAAGATGAGTTGGTATATAGCAATCAACCCGATGAGAAACAATCATATCTTCCTTAATTGGCATTACTTTTGCTAAAAGCTTCGCTGTACCTGATGGTGCATCTTTCTTACTAAAATGATGGTATTCGCTCATTTTAGGCCTAAAATAGGTCCAATTAGCGAGTTTTAAAGCTTCCCATAAATAACTAATGCCACAAGAAAAATTAGGGCAAATAACTAACGAAGTTTTTTCACGTTTGGCAATGGTTCTTAATTCATCAAGCATCGAGTTCGAGAATCCTGTTGTCCCTGAGATTACCCGAATATGTTTATTTAAAGCTTCTATTAATACTTTATAGCTTGCATCTTTTTGGGAAAAGTCAATTAGCAAAGTTTTTCTGGGCGTTGATATTTGTTTTAAGGCTTCATCAAAAGTTTGAAAATCAGTGCCACCTCTTATGTCAACACCAACTACATGATATTTTTCATCAAGAGATTTCTTTATAAAGCTGCCCATTTTACCAAGTGATCCAAAGACAATAATGGTATCAATACTCACTGGATTGTTTTTCATCCTAAGTACTCTAAGTATTAATCCAACAATTACCAAACCAAAAATTAGACTACTAACTATTATTAACATTTTATCGCCCTTTACATCATATGTTAATATGAAGGGTGAGGTTACCTTGAAAAAAAGACTTTTCAGTTTTATGGCAACAATTTTACTGCTAATTGTTATATATAGTTCATCATTAATAAATAGCGAATTATCTACTGCCCAAAGTGATATTGTGGTAAGTTTAATTACTGATAATAGCAGTATTGTCATATATATGTTCATTCGCAAGTTTATCGGTCACTTCTGCCCATTTTTACTACTAGGTTTTATGTTATCCGTGCTAAAAAGTACCATCATCAATAAACAAAAATGGCTATCTGTCATATATATGACTTTAGGCTTATTTTTAGCAACATCTAGTGAAGTAATGCAATTGTTTATTCCCGGCCGTGTCTTTTCCCTGAAAGACATCTTACTTAATTTAACCGGGTTTATAACTGGTAGTGTTATATATATGACACTATTAAAAGGAAAAGGAAGTCTCTAAACTTCCTTTTAGCTTATTAATTAATTTTTAGCCATTTTAGATAGGGCTTCTTTGGCGGCTTGTTGTTCAGCATCTTTTTTACTGGCACCAATACCAGAGCCTAGTTTAATACCGTCCAAAACAGCACTCATCTTAAATACTCTTTTATGAGGAGGACCATCAACATCATCTAACCGATAAACTAAGATTGATCTACTCTCTGCTTGAATATACTCTTGAAGTTGGCTCTTATAGTCAACAAAGGGTTTGGGTTCAGCACTAGTTATATCCGGAAAAACAACAACATCAAGAATTCGCTTAACATCGTCCAAACCACTTCCCAAATAGATTGCTCCAATAAAAGCTTCAAAGGTATCATTTAGAATTGCCGGCCGCTTTCTTGCACCACTTTGCTCTTCGCCATGACCTAATAGAATCAATTTCTCAATACCTAATTCTTTAGCATAACCTTGGTTGGCATCTTCACAAACAAAAGTTGCCCGAAGTTTTGTTAGTGTTCCTTCTGGCACATTGGGAAACTTTTCATATATATAATGCGTCATTAATAATTGTAATACCGCATCGCCTAAAAATTCTAACCGCTCATTACTTTTTAAATTATGTTCATTAGCATATGACGAATGGGTAAAAGCTAGTTTTAATAAACTTAGGTCATATTTCTTTACCCCATATTTTGCTAAAATTTCTTTTACTAATTGCTCGTTCATAGTCATTTATCACTTTCTTAATTACTATCTATAAATATTATAACACAAATCATAAATAATAACAACCGTAAAGTAAAAAGTTCCCAAAAGGGAACTATATTCTGAATAATCGCTTGATGTATGCTCGATTTACTTCATTCATATCAACACAAACAAAAACATCAGTAGAGCCAAAACTATAATCAATGAATCCTTCTTTTGCTACTTTCCCACCAAAGGCTAAATAGCCTTTAATTAGGGGTGGTAATAAACGTTTTTCATTTTGATTATCTAATTCAGCTTTAGGTAAAATATTTAAGCTAAAACATCCTTTTGGATTAGCTAAGACATTAAATGAATCATCTAACAAGCAATTGTGGTAAAGGTAAGATAATGATTCTTTGTACTTATTTGGGTCTATCCCATAGTAACTTGCTTCCCCAATTACATAACGAATGTTACGTTCTTCAGCATAGTTTAAGATAAAACGCCATAACAGTTTAATAATTACACCATTACGATAATCTTTCTCAATTATGGCCCGACTAAGTTCCATAACATTTTCACCGTGTGAAAGAATATTACTAATGTCAAATTCCTCTTCGGTCATAAAGGTTTGATTCTTCGCCCGATTAGGATTAATAATAATTCGATAACTCCCAACTACTTTGTTAGTACTTTCCTCAATTGCGATTAAGTGTTCCGCATATTCGTCATATTGATCAACATCATAGCCTAATTGGTTGACATTCTTTTGACAATAGTCAAGAATCATTTCTTGATAACGCAATACTTGGCTAGCTCGAAGTTCACTTTCATTTTGAGCAAGGCGTACTACAAACCCACCTGTTCTTATTTCCATAATCATCTTCCTTTTCAATTTCTATTTTAATCTATTTGATTCATTTTTGCTTCATAATTCTTACGGGCGACTTCATAGAGATATTGATATTTTTCATCACTGAAAAAAGCAACATCATTTATAATAGCATCTGAATCCGCATTTGCCTCTTCTAAAATAGCACTATCCGTCTTTAAATCAGCATATTTGAAGTTCATTGAACCTGATTGTTTTTCACCAAAGAATTCACCAGGACCTCTATTAATTAAATCATATTCAGCAAGGGCAAAACCATCAGTGGTATTCTCCAATATCGCTAACCGTTTTTCACTGCTATCGGTCTTTTTCTCAGATAGTAAGAAACAATAAGGTACTGAATCACTTCGCATTACACGTCCTCTTAATTGATGAAGGGTAGCAACCCCAAAACGTTCTGCTCCTAAAATAACAATTGTCGTGGCATTGACAACATTAACGCCTACCTCAATAACGGAAGTAGCTACTAAAATGTCAATCTCTTTTGCTAGAAAGCGCGCCATAATGTCTTCTTTCTCCGTTGGTTTCAATTTGCCATGAATTAGTCCAACACGGGCAATGCCTTCAAAATAGTGCATCATGTTATCATAAATTTGGGTCGCATTCGCTGTGTCAAGAGCTTCAGACTCATTGATTAAAGGGGTAACTATGTATATTTGATGGCCAACTGCCAGTTCTTTTTTCATGTGTTCAATAACTGAACGCTTATCTTTTTGGTCAACATACTTAGTAATAACCTTTTTACGATTAATTGGCATCTCTTTAATTATTGAAATATCCATATCACCATAAGCCGAAATTGAGAGTGTTCGCGGAATTGGTGTCGCACTCATTTTAAGGTAGTTAACATCCGAGCCTTTATTGCGAATAAGAACTCTTTGACGAACACCAAAGCGATGTTCTTCATCAGCAATAACAATAGCTAAATTATTATATTCAACATCAGCTTGGAATAAAGCGTGCGTACCAATAATTATATTGATAACCCCGCTCTTTAATCCTTCCAAAATCTCCTTACGCACCTTAGCAGAAGTTGACCCCGTTAATAAAGCAATGTTTAATTCTGGATAGATGCTAAGTTGTTCTTTTAGGGTTGTAAAATGCTGCTGTGATAGAATTTCGGTTGGACACATTAAGGCCGCCTGATAATTAGCAGAAGTAACGGCGAGTATTGCCATAATAGCAACAATTGTTTTACCACTACCCACTTCACCTTGTAATAAACGATTCATTGCATATGGTGCTTTTAAATCTTTTAAGATTTCTTGAATAGCCTTTTCTTGATCCTTAGTTAAAGTATAATTTAAATTATTGCGTAATCTGTCTAATTTTGACTGGTCATATTCAATTATTGGAGTGTTGGCATTTTGTTCACGCATATAATGTAAATATTTCATAGAAAGTTGATACTTTAAGAGTTCTTCATATTTCAAACGTTTCTGTGCTTTGGTTACATCTTCCATGCTATTCGGATAATGCATAACAGCAACACAATCTCTAATGCCCATTAAATCATGACGCTTTAAGTATTCATTAGGTAAATTTTCGACAAGCATCTTGCCGTAACGACGATATGTCTTTTCAATTATTTCTAAGTATTTTGTTTCAGAAATATCTTTGGTACGATAAATTGGTATAATATCACGATTTATTTCATCACAAATAATCAAATCAGCAACTGTAAAATTATTAAAATTTTTGTAGAAGTGCCCGTTTACGCGAATCACCGTTCCATAATTAAGTTTATTTTTTAGGAATACACGATTAAAGATAGTAGCCTTAAAAACTTGTTTTTCAACTTCCATCAAAAAGGTAACCGTTGATAGTTTTGTTTTTAAGTAACTAATAGTAACTTTACTGACAATACTACCTTCTAATACAATATTCTCATCTATTTTAGCATCCTTAATGGAAGCAACCGTATAGTTCTCATAACGAACAGGATATTCAGTCAGCAAGTCATAAACCGTATTAATACCCTGTTTTTTTAGGGATACTTTATGACGAGCCATGATATACTCTTCGTTTTCAAGTAATTGATTATTAATCATCAGGGTACCTCCTTGCCTCCATTTAAAAAGCGAGGAAACTTCCGAAAAAGTTTCCGCTTTTAGTTTCTATTCAATCGCTAGTATGTAGCTGTAAACTTCTTGCTTGCCTTCAATAACATCGACTTCGATATCGTGGAAGTTACCTTCAATATATTCACTCATCTCTTCAGCGTGTTCTTCATCAACATCATCACCATAGATTATGGTAATAATCTCTTTATCCGATAAGTCTATTTTTTCAAGCATTGCTTTCAGTGCTGTTTCTTTTTCAACTTCGCTTGCAATAATCTTACCATTGCAAATAGCGATATAATCCCCTTTATGAATCTTGACACCATCTAAATCAGCATCACGAATTGAGTACGTGATTAGTCCTGTTGTTACATTTTTAATTGTTTTATCAATATCAGCCATGATTTGATCAGCATCACCACTAGATACATCAAGCATTGTTAAAGCTGAATAACCTTGAGCAAGTGATTTCGAGTTAGCAACAAGAATCTTAGCTTTATCATAGTACTTAGCTGCTTGTTGAGCGGTTAAGATAATATTACTATTGTTAGGGAAAACAATAATGTTCGCCGCATTAATCATATCGAAACCTTTAACGAAGTCTTCAGCAGATGGATTCATGCTTTGACCACCAGATACGATATAATCAACACCCATTGATTTAAACATTTCAACTAAGCCATCACCCGAGGCTACCGCAACTACAGCAAACTCTTTACGAGCTTGTAATCGGCGAACTTCCACACATTCTGGACAGTTGCAAATAGCAGCGACTTCTTCGGTTTCATTATGTTGAATAGACATATTTTCTACTTTAATAGTGATATATTCACCCCACTGTTGACAGTGTGCCAAAACATCACCAGGTTTTTTAGTATGAACATGAACTTTTACAATATCTTCATCTACGAAGCAAACAATTGAATCACCAATTGTTTCTAAGTATTCAATAATAACTTTTACATCAAATGTGGCAATGTTTACTTTAGCATGTTGTAATTGTAAAATAAACTCTGTACAGTAACCATATGTTAATTCACTATGAGCATTAAATGTATGATTAGAAGTTACATTACCTAAAGTAACACCACTTGCATCCTCTTCAGTTTCAATCATTTTACCATCAAGGGCTAACGACATACCTTCAAGGATATATATATAACCAGCTCCACCACTATCTATAACGCCGGCTTCTTTTAATACTGGTAACAAATCCGGTGTTCTTTGAAGTGAAGCTTTGGCTTCGGTAATTAAGTAATTGAAAAATTCTTTAATCGAAGTTTTACGCGTTGCTTTTTTAAACGCATAATCACTTGACTCACGAGCAACCGTTAAGATAGTTCCTTCAGTCGGTTTCATAACCGCTTTATATGCTTGTTCTACTCCTGATCTAAATGCCCGACCAAGTTCAACAGCATTAACTTCTGAATATTCTTCTAAACCTTTGTAAATACCTCTAAAAAGTTGTGATAGGATGACACCCGAATTTCCACGTGCTCCCATTAGCATACCGCGTGAAAGTCTCTTTGACATTTCGTAGATTGAATTTTCTTCAACATTCTTGACTTCAGCAACACCTGCTTCAATTGTCATTCGCATATTAGTACCTGTATCACCGTCAGGAACCGGGAATACATTTAGTGCATCAACATATTTATAGTTTGCACGAAGTGACGCTGCCCCGTTAGTAACGAGCTTTTTGTAAAGAGCGCCATCGACCTTCATAATTTCCATATTTTTTCCTCCTAGGGTTTTTTGATATATTATAAAATTGCTAATATAATATACCATATTTTTGATAAAAAATCAAGTAATTAT
>CAYJAQ010000035.1:2728-15758 GCA_964368275.1 uncultured Staphylococcaceae bacterium | reverse complement strand
ATAATAAGTAAAAGGTATGAAAAAATGATATTAAAGTATGTGATTGATGAAGATAATATAATGGTTAAAGACTTCTTATATAAAAAAGTAACTAGTAAACTACAAACTGTTGTAAAACAATATGGTGGCGTACTCTTAGTTAATAATTGTATTGTTGAAAATTATTACCTGATGAGTAAAGGTGATATCCTTGAAGTAGTATTACCCAAAGAAGAAAAAAATGATAATATTAAGCCTGTCTTTAAAGATTTTGATATTTTGTATGAGGATAGTTATTTACTAATAATTGATAAAGCAAAAGATGTCGCTGTTATACCGACGCATAAACATTTTGAAGATTCCTTAGCTAACTTTGTAATGGCTTATTACATCAAAAAAGGGATTGCATCGGGTATTCACTTTGTTAACCGACTTGATGCTCCGACATCGGGGATTGTCATTTTAGCTAAAAATCGTTATATTGCAGATAGCATGAAACAGGCAATTAAAACAAAAAAGTACCTTCTTATTGTGGAAGGCACTATTGAAAAGGAGAAAAACCAACTATATGAAATTACATCACGTATCGAAAAGGACCCTAGTAGTGTAATTAAGCGACATCTTGTGGAAGGTATACCTAATAGTAAGACTATTTATGAAGTGCTTGCAAGTAATAATAATCAGACATTAATTGAGGCAACCCTTCTAACTGGTAAAACGCATCAACTTCGATTGCATTTTGCGAGTATGTGCCATCCGATAATTGGCGATGAGTTATATGGTCATTGTGATGAAAAAGGATTACAGTTACATAGTTACATGACAGAATTTGTTCATCCTGTAACTAAAGAAACAATAGTTATTACTTCTTTACCGATTCTAGAGGACTGGCAGTACTATCTAGAACTTCATCAATAATACCATATTCTTTTGCATCTTTAGCACTTAGATAAAAATCTCTTTCAGCATCACTTGTAATCTTTTCTAATGATTGTGAAGTGTTATTAGCAAGAATTTGATTGAGTGCTTTTTTGGTTTTAATAATTTCTTCCGCAGCAATCATGACATCGGTTGCGGCACCTTCTGCACCCCCTAATGGTTGATGAATCATTACTTTGGTATTTTCTAGTACATAACGTTTACCTTTCTTGCCACTAGAAAGTAAAAAAGCACCCATGCTTGCGCAAAGTCCCATGCCAATAGTTACTACATCGGAAGTAATATAATTCATAACATCATAAATTGCGAGGCCTGATGTGACTATACCACCGGGTGAATTTATATATAGAAAAATATCTTTTCCTTTATTAGTACTATCTAAAAATAGTAATTGCGCAATAATAGAACTGGCCGAATTATCGTCAATTTCCCCAAAAACTAAAACTATGCGGTCTTGTAGCAAACGTGAATAGATATCAAAACTTCGTTCGCCCCTTGCTGTTTGTTCAATTACAATAGGTGTTAAGTACATAGTAGCCTCCTGTTTTCTAGTAGTATAACATACCAAGAACACGAATTTTAGCAAAACCTGTAAACTAAGACATTTACACATACAATTTGCTAATTTCCCCAATATACTATTATTGCAAGGAGGTGAAATAATGTTCGGTTTCGCTAATTTTAATCCTAATAATAATGTGAATAATAATCAAAATATGAATGAAAACTTAAATACTGAAAATGGTTGTGGTTGTAATCGTCCTAAGTGCCCTACTATTTATAAAGAGTGCCCACCTATTATGACTTGTTCAAAACAAGTAATTGATCAATACCATATCACAAAACAGCCATTTATCCATACATATCATACAGAAGTTGTTCATCACCATGTTACCCAAAATGAATTTATTCCTAATTTCACATGTAGTGAAGTTCACGTAAATGAACCTAATGCTCCTTTCACAAGATAATTGTAAAAAGCCTTAGGGCTTTTTTCTTTTGGGAAAAATAACATGCGAAATATCGTGGTTATCTTTTGGTAAAATATCTATTTTATGTTATTCTCTTAGATATATTATTATCAAAATACAACCAATTTTATTATAAATTTGCTATAATAATACTGTATTAATTATCATCGATAAATTGTTGACTGGGAAGAGTAAATAACTGAGACTTTTTAGAGAGAAAGAATCATCGACTGAAAGTTCTTTTATTGTTTCATTATTGAAGTTCACCCCAAGAGAGATTCTAATCCAATCCGGTTGCTACCGTTATCAGCGAATGAGGGCACAAGTAAACTTGTGAACTAAGGTGGTACCGCGTAAAATAGAAATTTTTCGTCCTTAGCTAGACATTAAGAGTAATGTTTTGGCTAAGTTTTTTTATTTATTGATGATTAGAAAGGAAGAAAAAATGATTAATAAACTAGAAGCAATGGCAAATGAAGCAATTGCCAAGATTAAAGAATCAAACACGTTATTACAATTAAACGAGTGGCGCGCAAACTTATTAGGAAAGAAAAGTGAGCTTGGTGAAATAATGAAACAAATGGGTTCATTAGCACCTGAAGAGCGTAAAGTAATGGGTATTAAGGCCAATGAGTATAAGATGGCTATTGAGAGTGCATTAAATGAGCGCCGTGATGAATTAGAAAAAGAGGCTATTTCCACCAAACTTGCTAGTGAACGTCTTGATGTTACTTTAGCAGGAAAAGGTTCGAATGTCGGCTCACTTCATTTATTAACGCAAATTATTGAAGAAGTAGAAGATATTTTTGTGGGTATGGGATATGATATTGCAGAAGGGCCAGAAGTAGAGTTAGACTTATATAACTTTGAAATGTTAAATGTTCCAAAAGGCCATCCGGCTCGCGACATGCAAGACTCATTCTATGTTAATGAGAATGTTTTACTACGCACCCATACATCTCCTGTTCAAGCGAGAACGCTTCTAGCATCTAATGGTAAACCATTAAAGATCTTATGCCCCGGCAAAGTGTATCGCCGTGATGATGATGACGCTACTCATTCTCACCAATTCATGCAATTTGAAGGTTTAGTTGTCGATGAAAACATTACTATGTCTGATTTAAAAGGGACATTATCGTTATTCATAAAAAAGATGTTTGGCGACAATCGGGAGATCCGTTTTAAACCATCATACTTCCCTTTCACTGAACCTAGCGTAGAAGTTGACGTATCATGCTTCAAATGTGGTGGCAAGGGTTGTCCAATGTGTAAACATACCGGTTGGATTGAAGTATTAGGTGCTGGTATGGTTCATCCTAATGTTTTAAAGGCAGCTGGTTATGATTCTGAAAAGATGCGTGGTTTTGCTTTTGGTATTGGTATCGAAAGAGTTGCTATGTTACGTCATAATATTGATGATATTCGTCATTTTTATATTGATGATTTACGTTTCTTAAAACAATTTGAAAGAGGTGAGTAATCATGAAAGTTTCATATAATTGGTTAAAAGAATTAGTTGATTTAAATGATATCACTTTTGAACAACTAGTAAAAGACTTATCATTATATTCAATTGAGGTCGAAGGTACAGAAGTAGTAGCAAGTGGTAGTAATATTATCGTTGCTTACGTTGAAGAAAAAATAAAACACCCAAATGCTGATAAATTATCAGTTTGCCAAGTAAATACTGGTAAAGAAATTCTACAAGTTGTTTGTGGTGCTCCTAATGTTGACAAAGGCCAAAAAGTAATGCTAGCTCTACCTGGAGCAGTTTTACCAGGGGGCACTATTAAAGTATCGAAGATTCGTGATGTTGAATCAAACGGGATGCTTTGTTCACTAGCAGAACTGGGTCTCGAGAGTAAATATATTCCTGAAGAATACGCACATGGTATTTATTTATTAGATGATAAAGCACCTC
This sequence comes from uncultured Staphylococcaceae bacterium, assembly GCA_964368275.1. Lineage (GTDB taxonomy): Bacteria > Bacillota_I > Bacilli_A > ML615J-28 > CAG-313 > CAYJAQ01. Next base: position 11,948 of record CAYJAQ010000035.1, on the reverse strand, counting down.
TAGGCGAAGATGCTCTTCATTATTTATGTTTAGATGATAAAGCCATTGAATTAGGATTGACCCCTAACAGAATGGATCTTTTAGCAATGCGTGGAGTTGCTAATGATGTTAGTGCGATGTATAACCTTCAAAAGTTTGATGAATATGCTGATTTAGAAGAAAAAGGAAATCCTGCAGCTAATGAAATTAAAGTTGAATTAGCGACTGAAAAGTGTTTAACATATTACGCAAAAGTTGTTAAAAATGTCAAAATTACCGAATCACCTAATTTTATTAAAGCACGTTTGATTGCTAGTGGTATTCGACCTATTAATAACGTTGTCGATATTACTAACTATATTTTGATGCTATTTGGGCAACCACTTCATGCATTTGATCAAGATGTGCTTGGCAGAAATATTGTTGTGCGTCTTGCTAAAGATGGTGAGAAAACTGTAACGCTTGATAATATTGAACGCACCTTAAATAGTGATGATATCGTGATTACTGATGGCAAAGAGATTACTTGCATTGCGGGGGTTATGGGATGTAAGAACACAGAAGTTACTGAAAATACGACTAATCTTGTATTAGAAGCAGCGGTTTTTAATCCACTATCTGTGCGTAAAACATCAGCTAAGCTTGGTCTTAGAAGTGAATCAAGTGTCCGCTTTGAACGGGGGGTTGACTTAAATCAAACACTTACCGCCTTGGAGTATGCTTGTTATTTACTAACAAAATATGCTGGTGGTACGGTGTGCCAAGGAAATGTTCATCAAGGTATTTCACATCTCGATGATAAAGTAATCCCTATGTCGGAAGAGTTTATAAAGGCTTATTTAGGAATTACCATTAATGAAGCCGAAATAGAAGATATTTGCCATCGTCTTGATTTCAATGTGGAAAGAAGTGGTGATGAACTACTTGTCAAAGTACCTAATCGCCGAATGGATGTAACAATAAAGCAAGATTTAGTTGAAGAAATTGGTCGTATTCATGGCTATTCATCACTTAATAATACTCTTCCACTTATGGATTTAACAGGTAGTTTAACACCACATCAAAAGATGCGTCGCTTAATAAAACATACCCTAGCTGATGCTGGTCTTAATGAAGTAATTAGTTATACTTTAGTTAATGCGAAAGACAATCAAATCTTTAAAACACTGTATCCAAATAACTACTCAGAAATTTGCCTCCTTAATCCAATTAGCGAAGAGCGTAAAAACATGCGTATGGGCTTAATTCCGGCCTTAATTTCGATTCTAGAGTACAATCGTTCTAGAAAAATGAAAAATGTGCATATTTTTGAAATAGGTGAGCGTTATTACTTTGAAAGTAATCAAAAAGAACCTACTCATGAATATATGCTTGCAGGGGTAATGAGTGGCGAATGGGGACTTCCTTCATGGCAAGGAAAAACTGAAGTAGTTGATTTTTACCGAACTAAAGGTATATTAGAGCTACTTGCTCGCCGACTTGGTCTAAAACTAAGTTATCAAAAACTTGCAAATCCTGCTGAAGAATTACATCCTGAACGCAGTGCGGGAATTTACTTAGGTGAGAAGTTAATTGGTTATATTGCTGAAGTCCACCCTGCTTATGCTCATGCACATGATCTTGATGATACATATGTTTTTGAACTAATGCTTGAGGATATCCTTGCATATGATCATCAAACCATAATGTTTAAACAAATTTCCAAAGTTCCTACAGTTGATCGTGATATTGCATTAGTAATGAAAGAGACTCAAAGTGTTGGGGAAATTGTTGATGCAATATATAAAACAGACAAGCAAGCTATCAGCAATGTTTCCGTATTTGATATTTATAAGGGTGACAAGTTAGCAAACGACGAAAAGAGTGTTGCCATTAGAGTCACGATTGCTTCCGACGAAACATTAACTGAAGAAATTATATCATCAAAGATGCAAAAGATTATTAAGATGGCGGAATTCAGATACCAAGCAAAACTTAGAGCTTAGCGTTTACAGATTTTACCTAGATTAGATTATTACTAAGGGTATTGCTAAAAGCCATTGGTGATGTTATAATATAATTGAAAGAAAACGAGGAAAGAAATGAAAAGAATAGTAAAAATATTAGGAGTGTTATTTTTAGTATTTAGTTTAAGTAGTGTATTATTTGCTTGCGATAAAACTTGCGAGGAAGATCCTACCCAAGAAAAATGTCAAGTCAATGAGACCGCTTGGCGTGCTGACATTGACAATAATTTTAATATTAATACAACTTGGACTGATGGGATGCTTTTACCAAGCAGTTATCAAGATAATACAACAATTACTTGGAAATCAATGAATGATAAAGTAATTGAGGTTAAAGAAGATGGGGGATATCTTTATGAACAAGCAAAAGATACAAAAGTTAGTTTAGAAGCAACATTTAGAAGTGGTAATATTGAATACGTAAAAGTCTATGAGATTAATATTCCTAAAGTGGAAACATCAATCTTTGATATTGCTTGGGATTATTACCGTAATTCACTACCGGCTGAAACTATTAAAAACGTGCGAATGATCACACGTGCATATGGTGATTATACAATTGAGTACCAAACAATGAATCCGGAAATATTCGAAAATGATGGTACCGTTCATCAAAATAATAGTAATCAAGTAGCAACAATAAATATAATATTAACTAAAGGATATATGAAAAAAATGTTTGTAAAAGAAGTAACAGTCTTAAAATACACAGATAGTCAGCTCGTCAGCAAAGTTTGTGAATGGGTTGATAGCCAAGTAGAATTATACAAAAAGGGCGAAATCGATCGTCTACCAAATACGCATCCAGAACTTGGAACAACTATTGCTTGGAATGCTAATCAAATGGGTATTATTAGTAGTGATGGTAATATTGTTAAGCCAGTAGAATATATGAACTTGATGATTAAGTGTGAAGTAAAGAGTAATGATCGCGTTGTGACCAATGGTTATGAGTTGGTTAATTTTGGAGGAAACACCGAAGAAGCGTTCTTAGATGCTTGGCTAATTTCCCTTATTCCAACTAGAATTTATGGCAGCATTAACCATTTACAACAAGAAGGTGAATGGACAACGCTTGATTACCAAGAACGTACTAATGTTGGTGGTGTTCTCAATCTTATTGAGGGAGTTAATCCTTTAGTTGATAATAGTTACTATATCGATTTAGATGATGAGGCAAAAGTAGCTACCATGATAAATAATTTTTATTGTGGTACTCATCCCGAAGTTTCAACCGATATTCTAAATAGCAGATTCACTGAAGGCTATCAAATACCTAATCCTAATAATATTATGTGGATAGTTTGTCATGAAAGTGGTATGCCACTAGAGGGGCAAGATGCTGAATTATTAGCGAATCTACAGTGGAAAAATGCTTATGTTACAGTAGATGCAAGAAAGGCTTCTTGGAATTATCAAGTTGACGCTTACAAGATATATCAAAGCTTTAGTGATGATATTGGCTGTTGGCATGCATCAGATGGTTCAAGACCTGGTACTGGTAATGCAAATGGAATTGGTATTGAAATGTGTATTAACCAAGATGGAAACTACGAAGGTGCTATGCACAATAATGCTAAACTAGTTGCTTCACTGATGAGTAAATATAATTTAAAAATGGAAAACATCAAACGTCACTATGATATGGCACCAGACAAGAAAGAATGCCCAAGTTACATGATTAGAACTAATCGTTGGGAAGAATTCTTAAGAATGGTAGACATTGAGCATACAGCTATTAAGCATTTACAAGATGCTACTGTTAATTGGACGGTTGACCGGCTAGATTTATTTACCAAAGGTGATAACAATTTATATTACAATAAAGCAGTTAAGGAAAAAACGCCAGTTAATATTACCTTAGAAGTAACTAAAGGTGATTATCATTTTAAAGAAACGGGCATACTATATTTATATCCCAATGAATAGGAGGGCAAAATGAATCAATTTATTCGTCTAGGTGAACATGTAAAAAAAGCCCAAGAATGTAATCTTCCAATTGTGGCGCTAGAATCCACAATCATATCCCATGGCATGCCATATCCCCAAAATGTGGAAACGGCTCTACGCTGTGAACAAATGGTACGTGATAATGGTGCTGTTCCAGCAACTATCGCAATTATCAAGGGTGAATTAGTGGTGGGACTATCAGCGGAAGAAATTGATTACTTAGGTCAAATGGGTGAGAAAGTTATTAAAACTTCACGTCGTGACCTGGCTCTTATTGTTTCTCAAAAGTTAGATGGCGCAACTACGGTTAGTGCTACAATGTATATTGCTAGTTTAGCAGGTATTAAAGTATTTGCTACCGGCGGTATCGGTGGAGTCCACCGGGGAGCAGAAATCACTATGGATATTTCGGCTGATTTAGAGGAACTAGCAGAAACAGATGTTTGTGTAGTTTGTGCTGGTGCTAAAGCAATCCTTGATTTAGAAAAGACTCTAGAATATTTAGAAACCAAGGGTGTACCAGTAATTGGTTATCAAACGGATTATCTTCCTGCATTCTACACCAGAACTAGTTCATACAGGGTTAACTATCGACTAGATACACCAAGTGCGATTGCTCAATTATTAAAGGTAAAATGGGAACTTGGCCTAAATGGTGGTGTATTAGTGACTAATCCAATTCCGGAAAAATACTCGCTAGATGAAACAGTTATGAATAAAGCAATTGATGATGCTCTTGCAAGTCTTGAAGAAAAGCACATCTCAGGAAAGGCGGTTACTCCATTTTTACTAGCCAAAGTAAAAGATATTACTAAAGGTGCTAGTTTAGATGCGAATATTCAACTAGTACTTAATAATTGTAAATTAGCTAGCCAAATAGCTTGTTTATATCAAACAAAAAATTAAAATAGAGAAGACCAGCTGATGCTGGTCTTTTTAAAATTCCAATATTAAATAACAGATTATTTTAACTTACATAATAATCGAGCATATTTTAAAAAAGTACTACGATTCATATTTAGTATTTGTGCAGCTACAACATTTGTTAGTTCCTTGTTAAGATATCTGATTGCAATCTCCCTAAAATTATTCGGTAATACATAACGTGGTCTCCCCATGTGAATGCCTTTTTCTTTGGCTATTCTTATTCCTTCTGCTTGACGTTGTCTAATGATTTCTCTTTCATGTTGAGCAACAAATGAAAGTAACTGTAAAACAATATCAGCGATAAATTTTCCAATTAAATTATTAGTATCTTTCTTGTATCAAGGAGTGGAAAATCTATTACTGTAATGTTTGCTTTGATATTTTTTGTGATATCAGCCCATTCTTTTATTATCATATCATAATTCCGTCCCAAGCGATCAATTGATTTAATGATTAATAAATCGTCTTTTTTTAGTCTATTTTTCAACTTTTGATAATTAGGCCTTTTAAAGTCCTTACCACTTTGTTTATCAATGTAAATCTGTTTTTTAGTTAAACCTAGTTTATACATTTCCTGTATTTGTCTATCAATGTTTTGAGTTAATGTTGATACTCTTACATAACCATAATTCATAAACTGCCTCCTTTAGTTTTGTACTATTATATCATAATAAAGTTATCACATAAAAAAAGCCATCAATAGTGATGACTTTTCATTAAGAATAAAAAGGTAAACCTTATTATCTTTATGGACATGACAAAATACAAAGTTAAAATTACATCAGAATTAGACTAAAATAATAAAATGATTTGCTACACCCTAAAATATATGTTATAATAAAGTTGTAAAAAATATGTATAAAGGTTTAACTTTGTGCACTTTTTTAAAGAGTAAGGAGTGGAGAAAAATGAAAAAAACTATTAGAATTTTTATACTAATATGTATAATGACTATGTTATTTAGTTGTGGAGATAATGAAAAAAACGATGAGAAAGTATACAAAATTTATTTTATTTCTGATAATGTGGTTGTTAAAGAAGTGACATCGAAAGGACAAGAAATAATAGAATTACCAGCTAATCTTGTAAAAGATGGTTATGAACTTGTCTCGTGGAATTTAGAAAATGGCACTATTTTTAGTGCGGACTATTTATTAAATAAAACACTTTATCAAAATATAATTATAAATGCTACTTGGGAAAAATCATCATACAGCATTAAATATATAGTTGACAGCGATGTAAAACACGATAATCCAATATCGTATAATAGAAATGATGATATTATAACTCTTCTCGACCCTGAAAGATTTGGATATGTGTTCTGTGGTTGGTATACAGATAAGTCATATTCACCAGAAAACAAAATTGAAGAGATTAATGCTTCCACCCCCAAAAACTATGTATTATATGCAAAATGGGAACTTGTAAATTATACAATAGAATATATATTGGAAGATAATGTAGTATACATTGATAGTTTGCATTATGCAGATGAGATAGTGTTACATGATGAAGATAATATTAAATGGTATTATTATAAAAATGATGTATTAACACTATTTGATTTAAAATATATGCCGCGTAATAGTATTAAATTATATGGCTATATACCAAAGACTTTGAAGATTAACTTTGATTGTCATGGTGGAGAAAACATTGAAAGTATAGATTATAAAGAGGGGGATAATGTTTATCTGCCTCGTCCAACTCATTCTAATTATGAATATGTATTTGATGGTTGGTATTTAGATAATACCCTCCTATCTATGGGAAATGAGTATGTTGAAACAAATTATACTAGTGAGATTACTTTAAAAGCAAAATGGAAAGAAGTGTATGCAATTGATTTTGCTACATTAGAATCTTTTAGTATTAGTAGTATTGAGGATAATGATGCGGTATTACTTGATTGTACAAATGTAGATGACTATAAAAGCAATAGAAATATAATTATAGATGATAGTATCAATACAATAATTATAAAGGGTAAAGTTGGAGTCAAATACTCGTATTTCGAAATTAATATTAGCAGTCGCACTTCTGATTTGAAAATAGTATTGGATAATTTCCTTTATCAATCTAGCTGGAATAGCGCTTTTTCAGCAAAATCTGTGTCAAATGAATATAAGATATATCTTGAAGTTAATGGACTTTCAGGCATATACGGAGGCAATGGCGATTTTGGCCAATCAGGAAAGTCTTTCAACATGTTTGATGATGTGAATACAGCATATGATGGTGAGAATGGTTATGCTGGTAGAAAAGCAAGTAGCGCAATTGATGCCAATTCATTAGTAATAACCTGCCCAAAGGATTCAGTATTTTCTGTTAATGGAGGCTTTGGTGGCATCGGTGGAGATGGTGGTAATGGACAGGGTATTAATGGCCCAGGAAAATCAACAGCCGGAAGAGGTGGAAATGGTGGACAGGGTAGTGCAGGGGCATCAGCAATAAATATATATAATTCATTAGAAATTAATGGACTTGGAACAATACACGTATGTGGTGGAAGTGGTGGAAAAGGAGGAAGAGGTGGAAATGGCGGACATGCCACAGTTAACTATAGCACAGATAATCCTGATAATGGTGGAGCAGGTGGAGCAGGTGGTACCGGTGGCAGTGGCGGAGCAGGAATTAATTTTGTCAATAGAGGTGACTTAATCATTCAAGAAGGAATTAACATGTCAGTTACAGGTGGAGCAGGTGGTACCGGCGGCAATGGTGGTACTGGCGGAAACACAGTTCAAACACTATTATATAAAGCAGGTAATATAGGAGCAGGTGGAATATTTGGCAGTGGTGGAATAGGCGGAGTATCAATTAATAAGCAGAATTTAAATAAAGCAATTAATATAGGAACTATTGTTGAAAATAGTGGTACAAGAGGTAATGGTGGATATAATGGAGCTAAAGGGAGCGTGAACTAATGAAAAAAATAAAATATATTGTAATACTATTATGTTTGTTCTTAATGACAGGGTGTTTTAGTAATAGTAAAAATAATGAAAATAAGTATAATGAATCTAATGAAATAAAGAATGTGACATTAGTTGCTAGTAAAAATAGAATCTTAGTCAATGAAGAAGTGACTTATAGTATAATAGTTGATGATGGAATATGGCTTAATACGGGTTCCCAAACCCTTAAATCTGATTTACGGGTATATTACTATGTTAGTAGTAAAAGTACTAATATTGTTAATAAGTTATTAGATACAAGAGATCTAACTAATAATAGTACTGTTGCAGTTAGTCATACTATGGGAACAGTAGAAGTGTATTGTATTATTGCTCATAAAAATTATCAAGAATCAAAGACAGAAACAAAGTATTTAAGAAGTAATACAATGATTATTGAAGTAACAGGAAAAGATATCTCAACCCCAGATGATTTGCAACAAATCGAAAAAGATGGTAATTACATACTTACAAATGATATAGATATGTCCGGATATGATTTTAAAGTTATTCCAAATTTTGCAGGAAGTTTGGATGGAAAAGGATATACAATAAAAAATCTATCAATATCTGCAAAACAAGATTATGTAGGTTTGTTTGGTAAGTGTGATGGAGTTGTAAAAAATATTACACTAGAAAATGTTAATATTGAAATTCCAAAAGGAGCAGCATCTTATGAGTATGTAGGTGCAATAGCCGGATATTCAAAAAACGGTGATTTTGAAAACATCACTGTTACTGGAAATATATCAGTAGAGAAAGCTAATTATGTTGGTGGAATAGCAGGTTATGTAGAATTAGGCAAAAATACTAAGATAACAAACCTAGTAAATGAAGCTAATATAAGCGGTTATAGTTATGTTGGTGGTATTTTTGGATATTATGATGGAATATCTTCAAATTATGATTCTGGAAAATATTCAATAGAAATTAATGACTGTCAAAATTCTGGTACAATAACAGGAACTAATAATTATATTGGTGGATTGTTTGGTCGTATGGATGTAGCATATGAAAAAGTTACATTAGATAGTTGTACTAATGTAGGAAATATACATGGTGCCACGCATATAGGAGGAATAGCAGGATCTGGTGGTGGCACTGCATATAACTTATCCAATAAATCATCTGTTACAGGTACTGCGTATGTTGGTTGCTTATTTGGACATTTCGACGGTACAATCGAAGAGTCAACAAATGAAGGCTCAATATTGAATGCAACTGGTTATGATAATGTTACTAATAAACAAGCAATGGTCGGTGGATATGTTGGGTATGGAAAATATTTTAATATAAATAACTGTACCAATAAAGTTGATATTAACTATACTTCTGATGGTAAGTATGTTGGTGGAATAGCAGGTTATGTAGAATTAGGCAAAAATACTAAGATAACAA
>CAYJAQ010000035.1:0-2628 GCA_964368275.1 uncultured Staphylococcaceae bacterium | reverse complement strand
ATGACTGTCAAAATTCTGGTACAATAACAGGAACTAATAATTATATTGGTGGATTATTTGGCGGTATTGATGGTAAAATAGTAATAATGAGAAACCTGAGTAATAGTTCAAGTGTTAATGGTAGATCGTATGTTGGTGGAATATCAGGATATCTATTTAGCGATAAGGTATCCGAAGCGTATAATTTATCATCACTGGGTGCAGTGATTGGTGTAGAAAAATACGATATGTATTTTGGATCAGGAAGTGCAGACTTTAAAAACTAATTATAATATTGAATACAGGGCAATTTAAAACACTAACATGTCAGGCACGTTAGTGTTTTTCTTTAGATAGTACTAGAATAGATATAATCAACACCCATTTCTAGGTATAAAGCAGACTTTATTGGATTGTTAGTTACACCGACAGCTAGCTTTAATTGATTCTCATGAAAGAAGGCTACCATATCAGCATTAACTTTATTAATAGGTAAGTAAATACCAAAATGATATTTGCAACCATCAAAGAGGAGACTGTCATGATATTTCGTCGCAAGCAGTTCTAAATCAATGTGCAAATCGTCTTTTCTAATATTAACTAAGTAGTTCTTTTTGGCTGATATTAGTTTACATTGGTTAATCATACCTACATCGGCTAGCATTTCTAATATTGTTGCAATCTCTTTAGTATTTGTTGAGCGATTAATCTCTAAGCAAGCAACTTTTTGATATTTTTTACAGAGCTCTAAAAAGATTTTTAGTGAACAACTTATATCATTTGGTAATTGAAATGCACCAAGATTGGTTAATTCCTCGTAAGTAGTTTTATCAATATAGTAACGATGCTTATCAATTTCAAGATAGGGTTTATCAGATGTGATGGCAACGTGATCTTTCGTAAAACGAATTGAAGCAAAAACACCCCAAAAAGCGTGATTGCATGCTGCTAAATAGGCACTGTATGAATTAGGTAGTTCGGTAATCGAATAACCATGGTATGCAATAATCTTGGCCATAAGACTTCCTCCTTACATATATTATACCATATTTAGAAAGTTTAGTGTAATATTTGCAAAAAATATCATATAATTGTATAATATTAATACGAAAGAGGAAGTAATTATGAATTTATTATTTAAGAGACTTAAACATATTAGTATCATTTGCTTAACGTTATTATTGCTTGTTTTAACGGGATGCGAATTAGAACCAGGTGGCAAAGTTGTTTCATCAGTAACTGTAGAAAACTTGCCAAACGTCGCTGTACTAGGAGAACTTGATATAACGGAAGGGCGAATTGTTATTGCCTATGAAGGAAGCACTGTTCAAGATTATGCGCCAATTACAACTTCCATGATCTCTGCTGAAGACCTAGCAAAACTTTCGACGCTAGGTACTCATAGTATTGTAGTCAAATATTTAACCTATCAAGCAACTTATTCAGTTACTATTTTGGATGCATCTGCCGAAAACTACGAGATGATTATTCGCTCGGCTATGCTTAGAGTTAATATACCAGTTGAAGCAACTACAAATTTCACATTACCAATTAAGGTTAATGATGTCACGGTTAGTTGGACTTCATCTAGTACTTATCTAGTTGTAAATGGCGAAACGGCTATCGTAACTCGCCCTAGTGAAAATACTGGTAATGCTAGTGTAACACTTACAGGCACTTTTACATATCAAAATATGAGTTTAGTTTTAACGAAAAATGTTACTATTGTTAAAGAAAGCATTATTCCGGTAGAAAAAACGTGTACTGAAGATCCTACTCAAGCAAAATGTAAGACGCCAGAGCCAACTGAATTAGTTTTTTCTTATAAAGGTAATTACTATAATTCAATTGATTTTACAAAAACTGGTATGGCCTTAAAACAAGATTTAAGAACATTATTAACAACTACTCATACCAATGTCCTCAGTTATGATGATTTAAGAGGAACTACTGAAAAAAACAAAGCAGAAAGTTTAAGAGCAACTGACGAAATGCTTGATGGTAGTGGAAAGATATTACTCTTTTATACTAGAGCAGCCGGTGTTAGCGAATGGAACGGCGGACACACTTGGAATCGTGAACATGTATGGCCAAAAAGTCAAGGTTGGTTTTCAACATCTGGTGCTGGGGCTGATGCTCATCACATTCGGCCAACTGATGAAAAAGTTAATAGTACTCGCGGCAACTCACCATTTGGTGAAGTTAAAAATGGTAATTTAGTATATACTTCAACATATAATAATTCAATATCGAGTAATTGTTATACTGATGGTGTTTATTTTGAACCCCAAGATGCCGCAAAAGGTGATGTGGCTCGGATTATTTTCTATTTATTAGTTCGTTACCGTGATTCTGATAGCTATTCAATTACAGCAGTTGCTCAATCAATGGATTTATTACTTAATTGGAATGATTTAGATCCAGTTGATGATTGGGAAATTGCCCGCAATAATAAAACAGCAGCCATTCAAGGCAATCGTAATCCATTTATTGATTGTCCAAATCTCGCTGATGTTATTTTTGGATAGAATAAGTTTTAGCTTAATAATCGTTAAGGCGATGTTAAGCTTTTTCTTTTGTCAATCATTTTACAAATTGCCTAATAAGTTATATAATATAAACAATTAGAAATGTTTAATGGATTTATTC
>CAYJAQ010000034.1:0-16014 GCA_964368275.1 uncultured Staphylococcaceae bacterium | reverse complement strand
CATCACCAATAATTATAATATAATCTGCATTTATGCGTTCACACATTTTAAATTGTGGTTTAAGATTAGTGTTAACATAATCTATCTCTGCTTTTAACTCTAACTTACGCAAATAATCTAATAATTTCAAGCCTGCTACTTTGGCCTTTTCACCTAAAGTAACAATTGCAATTTGATTAATATTTTCATTATCAACATTAATTCCTTGTTCATCCATTATCATCATAACACGGCCTACGCCAAAGGCAAAGCCAATAGCTTTAACATCAGGTCCATCAAATTCTTTTCCCATATCATTATAGCGGCCACCACCACCAAGGGCCATGCCATTGATCGGTGAAGTAGCGTCATCATAAATAAACTCAAAAACATCATTAGTATAATAGTCAAGTCCTCGAACTAGTCGGTCACTGATCTCATATTTAATGGCAAATAAATCCAAGTATTTCAATAAATCATTAAAGTATCTTTGATCTTCCTCAACTAAATAATCTTTTATTTTCGGTGCATTTTTCATAATGACATTTTCGGAATCTACTTTGCAATCCAACATCCGAAGTGGATTTTTCAAAAAGCGGTTTCGACAATCTTCACATAACTCGGATAAATAAGGTCTGAAGTATTCGGTTAATGCTTCACGATAACTATCCCGCGAAAGTTTGCTGCCAATAGTATTGATAGCAACTTTAACATTCTTAGCACCTAAGGCATTCAGCATCTTACATGCCATATTGATAATATCAGCGTCAAGAGCCGGACTTTCCACGCCATATGCTTCTACCCCAAATTGGGTAAACTGTCTAGTTCGACCTGCCTGAGGGCGCTCATAACGAAAGAAAGGACCAAAATAGAAATACTTATGCGTATTCTGATCAGCATATAATTTATTCTCTACATACATCCGCATAACAGCAGCCGTTGCTTCTGGGCGGAGGGTTATACTACGATTACCTTTATCAATAAACGTGTACATCTCTTTGTTAACAATATCACTTGATTCACCTACAGAGCGAATAAATGTTTCAGATGCTTCAAATATTGGCGTAATAACTTCCTCAAAGCCAAAATTAGTAGCTATTTTACTACAAATATTTTGAATGTGACGATATTGTTTGGCTTGGTATCCAAATAAGTCTTGAGTTCCTTTGGGTTTATTTATCTTCATACCTTTCTCCTTATAATAAAAATGAGCAAAAAAGACCGCCTAGGGACGCAAATTAGCGCGGTACCACCCCAGTTCAGAATTATCTGCTCTTTTTTCAAATTAACGCTTTGATAACGTTTCTCCAGAATTGTCAGTTCCTTCTTAGAAATTTTATTCCTATCTTATTATACTAGAATATTTAAATTTTAGCAAGTATTTAACCTAAAGTAATTTTTGTGCAAGCTTCACTATCTAAGCGCTTCACTACTTCTGTTAATAATTTAACAGTATTAAAATAATCTGAACGTGAAATCATTGAAGTATGTGAATGAATATATCGTGAAGGAATGCAAATAGCCATACCTGGAGCACCAGCATTAGTTAAGTGCATAGCACCAGCATCTGTTCCGCCTCTTGCTAAATAATCGAGTTGATATGGAATTCCTAATTCATCTGCGATATCCGTAACAAATTTACGTAAGCCTGGATGACCTATCATACTACTATCATATAGCATAATGGCAGGACCCTTTCCCATCTTACAAGAATTACTTAGCCCAGGACAATCAGTCGCAATTGTCACATCAAGTGCGAAAACAATATTGGGGTTGAGCATTTGGCCAACTGTCCGTGCACCGCGACAGCCAACTTCTTCTTGAACAGAACCTACACCATGAACTATATTAGGAGTTTTTTCACCTTTAATATTATTAATGACATCAATTGCAATTGCACATCCTACGCGATTGTCAAAAGCTTTAGCAAGTAAAAAATCAGAATTTGCCATCACTTGGAATTCAATAGCTGGGGTAATCATATCACCAGGGCGAATTCCTAATGCTAAAACTTCATCTTTACTTTTAACACCTAAATCAAGGTACATTTTATCAACATCAACCGTTTTAGTGCGTTCTTCTGGTGATAACATGTGCGGAGGCTTTGAACCCATAACAGCACGATATACCTTACCATCACTAGTAGTAACATCGTATTGTTGAGCAAGCATTACATGGCTCCACCAACCACCAATTGGGTGAAACTTGATAAAACCTTCATCAGTAATTGTAGTAATGATAAAACCAATTTCGTCCATATGACCAGCAATAACAATTTTAGGCCCTTCAACATTCCCTGTATAAGTTCCAACGATTGAGCCTATATTATCATAGCTAATCGTGGCGCCGCTTTTTGCGAATTCCTCAGCCATTATTTGGCGCACTTGTTTCTCGTGACCGCCAATAGCACGAGCATCCGTTAATTTTTTTATTAATTGTAGTTCTTTTTCCATATATTCTCCTTTACATTTGCTCAGGCGCACTAATTCCTAATAAAGCAAGTGCATCTTTTAGTACAATACTAACAGCTGCTAGAATAGTTGCCTTTTCATTAGTAGCATTTATATCTTCAGTAATAACTTTTTCATCATTGTAATAGCTATGCAATTCATAGGCTAATTCATCAATATAATGAGCTAGTTTGTGAACTAGATGTTTGTTTGCAGCTTCGGCTATTACTGATGGATATTTTAAGAGCGTTAAGCAAATATTCTTAGTTCGCTCTTTGTCAATATTATTAAAAGTTGTTGTCGCAACATACTTTAACCCTTTGGTTTCAAAGGTTCTAAATATGCTAGCAATCCGTGCATATGCATACTGAGCATAAAACACCGGATTTTCATTTGATTTTTTACGCATTAAGTCTAGATCTAAATCCATATGCGTACTCAAAGCTTTAGAAACGTAGAAATAACGTAAAGCATCAGTACCAACTTCATCCATTAAATCAATTAATGTAATGGCTTTGCCACTGCGTTTACTCATTTTTATTTCTTCACCATTTTCAAGTACTCTAACCATTTGGAGAATTTCAACATCAATTAGATCGCTATTTCCTCCTACCATTGAAACAGCTGCTTTTAAACGATCGATGTAACCATGATGATCAGCACCTAATACATCAATCAAATGGTCATAACCTCTTGATAACTTATTTGCGTGATAGGCAATATCTGGTAATAAATAAGTATATGAACCATCACTCTTTACAATTACGCGATCTTTCTCATCATTGTACATCGTTGATTTTAGCCATATTGCGCCTTCATTTACATAAGTATAGTCATTCTTTACTAGAAAATCTAGCGTATTTTGAACAGCATTTGCATTGTACAAACTCTTTTCGCTAAACCACACATCAAATTCAACATTAAAACGTTGCAAATCCCGTTTTAAATTTGCTAATAGGGCGTCCGTTCCATATGCTTTAAAGAAATCAAGATCAAAGTTTTCTAAATATTTATCTGATTTAGAATCCTTAATAGCTTGAGCAATAGTAATAATCTCTCGGCCGTGATAATAGTCATCTTTCATAACAATTGGTAGACCATACAATTCTTTGTAGCGTTCATAAACACTTAACGCCATGTTAGTTATTTGGTTACCAGCGTCATTAACATAGTGTTCTCTGGTAACTTGATAACCAGTTTTTGTCATAATATTAGCCAAACTATCGCCGTAAGCTGCGCCCCGTCCATGCCCAATATGTAAATAACCAGTAGGATTAGCAGAAACAAATTCAATATTAATTTTTTGATTATTACCTATAGCTAGATTACCATATTTTTCTTTTTCTTGGTGAATTGTATTAACAACTGCCAGTAAATAATCAATATCAATTGTGAAATTAATAAAACCTGCCCCTGCAACTTCGGCCTTTGATAAATGTAGGGAAGTTAAATCTAGTTGATTAATTATTTCATTTGCAATAACTTGAGGTGCCTTTCGAGCTACTCGTGCAAGCCGCATCGCAACATTTGTTGAATAGTCACCATTCTTCTTATCTTTTGGTATCTCTAAAGCAATCTCTAAATCATCTGAATAATAGCCTAATTTCTTGACTACTTCTTCAATTGCTAGTTTTATGCTATTTAATAAATCTACTACCATATTAATCTCTCCATACTAATAATTTGTCATTATTGTTATTATTATACAGCGTTTTAACATTTTTAGCAATTAATTAGGTATTTAAAATAGTTATAAGAAAAAAGAGTCTATCCAAATTGATAAACTCTCATTACTAATTACAAAAAATAAACCCAGATGAACCGTTATCACGATGCGTCGACCGCATAAAAATAAGGTGGTCATCTCACGAAATACTCTTTAGGATTCCTACTCGTAGTAGGCTTTCGACACCAAGCATTCTCAACAACCGATTCGGAAATGTTCGGGTAGCAATTTGTGAAACACGCGAACCCCAGGCTTTTTGACACTTTGATTATAACACATAACGACTTTTTTTACAACCTTTTTTGTTACTTTTTTTGTTTGATTGGAGAACCAGTTTTTACCAATTTATAAAGTGCAATAACGTTAATTAAGCCAAGAGCAATAAGAGCAAAATCAACTAGTTTCATCGTAGTAAATGTACTAAAAATAGTACCAATGATAATGCTTGTTATAAAGAATAAACGATAAACCTTACGAATAACAATTGGTTTTATTTTGGTTACTTTAGTTAAAAATAGAGCATTACTTTCACCTAAATAATATTGACCAATTAAACTTGCAAATGCAAAAACAAATAAAAAACAGAAAGAAATTATCGAACCAATTTTTCCTAGGTTATTTGAAAATACGGCACTTATTACATCACCACCATGATACAAATCATAATTTAGATTCATCTGAACTACTAAAATACCAGTTAGCGTACACATTAGTAAAGTATCTACATAGACTCCCAACATCTGATAATATGCTTGTTCTTCGCAATTTTGACTATTGGACATTGCACTTATTGACGGAGTTGTGCCCAGACCTGCTTCATGAGAAAATAGACTTCTTCTGATTCCTACAGAAATGCAATTAATGATAGCAGCAATCCCCATACTCTTAATATTAAAAGCTCCATCGATAATTTGATATATGGCAGTTGGCAGAGTTTTATAATTAACTACTACCAAAACTACCGTAAGTACGACAAAGCCAATGGTCATTGGTGGAACAATAATATTAACAGCTTTAGTAATACTTCTAGTCCCCCGAAATACAATATAACTTAAAACTATTAACAATAATGCTCCGACTAAAAAGCGATTCCAATGTAAATTATCTACAAAAGCTTCGACAATTGTATTAGCTTGTAGTGAAGGAAAAAAGATACTATTAGTTAATAGTAAAAAAAGTGCAAAAATAATGCTAACAGCAGGTGCATTTAAACCTTTTAATATATAAAAACAAGCGCCACCGCGATATTCATCGCCAAACTTTTCTTGATATTTTACGGCGTAGTAATTTTCTAAAAAAGCCAGACTACTACTAAAAAAACCAAAAATCCACATCCATATAATTATACCAGGGCCACCTAATATAATCCCTGAAGTAACTCCCACTAAATTACCCGTCCCAATATTAGTAGCTAATGTTACTAAAAAAGCATCTTTCGCATTATTTTTTTCACTGTGCTTGTTAAAATAACGTATTTTGTTGAAAGCTTCGAATTGGGGAAACTTCAGATAAATTGTTGCAATTATACTGACAATAAGCAAAACTATCATGATAATTGATACTAATATCTCCATAATAAAACCTCATTACATCATAGTAATGAGGTTTTATTTTTATGATTTTTTATTGACGATTTTGATATTCTTCAACTTGTTTTAAAATGTGTTGACGCATACTATCACTTGGAACACTTCCCGTAGCAATTTCGAGTGCCCACACAATCGCGCCACAAGCTGGAGCTACTTTTAAAACAATGTATTCAATCTTTTCAGGGCGATTACTTTCGATAGTTTTCTTAAAACTATCAAACATATGGGTAGCAGTAGCATTAGCCCAAACAGAACCTGCTAAAATCACCGGAACTGAAACATTAAATTTTAAGTTATCAATGCAACCAGCAACAGATTGGCCCATACATTTGCCTGCTTGTTCTAAAACAGCCATTGCAACTTGATCACTCGCATTAGCATTCTTAAATAGCATTTTAATAATGGTTGTTCGGTCAATCTTTCTTTGTTCTAATAAATTAACAATGGTGCTCAAATAAGTATCTTTTTGGGTAACACCAAATAAATCAAATATTTCTTTTGTCATTGTTGTCGCTGGGCCCATTCGGTAAAGTTCATCATAAACAGCTTGCAAAGTTCTTCTTACTAAGAACGCACCACCAGCTTCATCACCAGAAATGTAACCAACGCCACCAACTTGAACATGATTGCCAAAATTATCAATTCCGACTGTAACTGTACCGGTTCCGTTTATTGAACATACGCCATAACCAGTATTTGAGGCAGCTTTTATTCCTAAGAAGCCATCATTTTCAACTACAAAATTGGTAAATCCTAATTCTTCAATAACTTGATGAAGGGAAACCTTCTGTGTAGGCACATCAACACCAGCAAGGCCAAATGCTGCACCTTTTATATCAGTAATCGTTATGTTGTTACGTTTTAGTAGAGTCGAAATGTTTTCACCCATCACACGTTTGCTGCCAGCAAAGCTATCTGAAAGAGCTTCATGGCTACAAGTTCCAGAGCGAAGTCCATCAACAAACTGACCATTTACATCAAAAAGAATATAATCAGTTTTGGTGTTACCACCATCTACACCTAATAAGTATTGCTTATTCATGGTCACCACTTTTATTAAATTGTGGCAAATATTGTTTATGTGCTTCAAGCATCTCTTCAAAGCATGCTTCAGAAGTATTCAAGTCATTCATTAATGGGTTCATTACCATTGCGCGAATAGCTTCACTCTTATCACCAGTTAATGCGGCATTAACAGCATGACGTTCATAAGCTTTAATCATTTGAATATACTCTTTGATATGTGTATTGCCATCAATGTGAGTAGCTTTGATTGGCTTTGCACCATCCTTACCAATTACAGCACTAATCTCAATTGTATCATCATCTTCTAAGAAGTCAATGGCACCATTGTTTTTTACATTTACAACATGAACTTCTTGTAAATCATTATAAATAGCATTAACCAACGAAATAGCAACTTCTGAATAGCGAGCTCCACCGCGCTTTGACAGTTGTTCAGGTTTTGTGTAAAGCGTAGGTTGATCATATAGTGCTAAAAGCTGTTCTTCTAATTCCATGCACACTTCAGCTCTAGTTTTTTCAGCGTGACGTAACTTTTCTAATTTGCTATCCTTTAAATAGTAGTATTCAAGATATGAAGAAGGAATAGCGCCAATTGCTTTAATTTGTTCTTTAGTAAAACCACTTACTGGAATATTTTTCATAGCTTCACTATTAACACCAGCGTCTAATGCTTCTTGAAGGTAATCTTTACCACCATCAATAATTGAAGTAACATAAGTAAAATGATTTAAACCTACATATTCAATTTGTGCATTAGGTAGTTCTAGACGTTTCTTTATACCATCTATCATATTGATAGGAACATTGCATAATCCCATCATCTTTACATTAGTATGATTTAATAAAGCATGAGCAATTAAACCCGATGGATTGGAGAAATTAATCAACCAAGCGTTTGGACAATATTTTTCCATCAAAGCAACTATCTTTAACATAGCTGGAATAGTTCTAAATGCTTTAAACATTCCGCCCATACCACAAGTTTCTTGACCTATTAATCCATATTTAAGAGGGATCTTTTCATCAAGAGCACGAGCAGGTAATTTACCAACTCTTATTTGGGCAAGTACAAAATCTGCACCTTTAAGGGCTTCTTCATAACTTTCTGTCAAAACAACTTTACAAGGTAACTTTGCGGCTTCAATCATTCTTATGCAAAGGCCACCAACAATTGTAAGTTTACGATGATCAATATCCATTAGATATAATTCAGTAACTGGAAGGGTATCTTTTTTATTAATAAAGCCTTCCATAAGTTCAGGTGTGTAAGTGCTACCAGCACCAATAATACAGATTTTCATTATTCTCTCCTCATTTTAAATATTTTTTCAAAGCAGCGACTTTATCAAGTTTTTCCCAAGGGACATTAATATCGTCACGGCCAAAATGACCATAAGCAGCCGTTTGGAAATAAATCGGACGGCGCAAATCTAATGTTTTGATAATGCCTTTAGGGGTCATATCAAAATTGTCTTTGATAATTTTGATTAATTCTTCTTCAGTATATTTCGACGTATTATAAGTATCAACACAAATAGATGTTGGTTCAGCAACGCCAATAGCATAGGACACTTGAATTTGCATCTTCTTGGCAAATCCGGCAGCAACCATATTTTTAGCAATGTAACGAACCATATAACTAGCGCTACGATCAACTTTTGTTGGATCTTTACCACTAAATGAACCACCACCATGAGCAGCATAGCCACCATATGTATCTACAATGATCTTGCGGCCAGTTAAGCCAGAATCACCTTTAGGGCCCCCAATAACAAAACGGCCAGTAGGATTTACTAAGATTTTTGTTTTATTATCAATTAGTTGTTTGGGAACAACTTCTTTGATTACTTTTTCAAGTACAATTTCCCGTAATTCTTTTTGACTAATCATTTCATCATGTTGAGTTGATACAACAATTGAATCAATCCGATATGGTATTCCATTATCATCATATTCAACACCAACTTGTGTTTTACCATCAGGTCTTAAGCAAGCAACACTACCATCCTTGCGGATTTTTGCTAATTGTTTCGCTAATTTATGAGCCATCATGATTGGCATAGGCATATATTCGGGTGTTTCATCACACGCAAAGCCAAACATCATGCCTTGGTCACCAGCTCCATCGGTATCAACACCTAATGCTATGTCAGGTGATTGTTCATTAATTGACACCATTACTGCTAAATTTTCTGCATCAAAACCAAATTTACCACGATTATAGCCAATACGCTCAACCGTCTCGCGGGCAATTTTCTGAACATCACAATAACCTTTTGTGGTTATCTCACCCATTACAAAAACTAAACCAGTAGTTACACATGCCTCACAGGCAACACGGGAATTTGGATCTTGGGCAAGTAAATCATCTAAAATAGCATCAGCAATTTGATCACAAATCTTATCCGGATGACCTTCAGTTACTGATTCTGACGTAAAAATTCGATTATTAACATTCATATTGCAGCCTCCATTTTGCTACTATTTCTTTTATATTATACTATTTTTTGTTCTTATTTGCAAATTATAATACCTTACATTTAAAGCAAGCAGGTAACTCTACTTCAAAAGTTAACTTTTCATGAGTAATTGGATGAGGAAATGCTAAGTAATTAGCAAATAATCGTAAATTTGTAAAAACTTGTTTACCATATAAAACGTCACCTACTAATGGATGCCCAATATTCGCGAATTGAACACGAATTTGATGATGTCGTCCTGTATGCAAATGTACCGAAATAAGTGTTTTATCATCAACGTATGAAAGAACTTCATACTCAAGGATTGCCAATTTCCCATTGGCATCACTACCAACACTAGTTACTCCAGTAGTTTCATCTGTCACTAAATAATCTTCAAGTCTACCAGACACATTTGAAAGATGGCCGTCAACAAGTGCTACATATTTTTTTACAAACTCATGTTCTAATATGGCTTTCCCTAATCGACTAGCAGCTTTTGATGTGCGGGCAAAAACCATGACCCCGCCTGTCATTCGATCTAGTCGATGTACTAAACCCAAAAATACATTGCCGGGTTTGCTATATTTTTCTTTTATATACGTTTTTAGTAACGTAAGCATATCATCATCACCAGTATTGTCGGCTTGTGACAAAACACCAACTGGCTTTACTGCTACTAATATATGGTTGTCTTCATATAATATTTCAGGTGTTGTTTTCATAATGTACCTCTTCTAATATTATACCATTAATTGTTCATTTTTGAAAATAATATACTAATCAATTTGCTAACTAGAAATTTCCTCAATAATTACGGCATTTGATATCTCAATTTTTCCTATCATATTGTTTGCTATTTATGTTTTTATGTGTTATTATTACTAAGTAATTTATGTAAGGAGGTCGCCATGGTAACAAAGAATACTGATGTTGCAACCACTGCTGAAATCAACTCACTTGAAGAAGCACCAAAACCTAAGCGAAAACTTTCTAAAATTGAACGTAAGAAATTACGCGTTATCAATAAGTTAATCGCCGGTGAAATAAATGGTACAGTAGCTGCTAAGAAGTTGAATTTGACAACAAGACAAGTTCGAAATTTAAAACGCCAAGTTTTAAATGAAGGTACAGAAGGTGTAGTTCACAAAAATAAAAACTACAAGCCATATAATACTTATGATACTGATACAAGTACTTTTATTTGTAAATTGTATCGCCGTGAATATCGTGGTACCAATTTTAGTGCGTTTGCTCGTATTGTTCAAGATGAATATGGTATTACTGCTTCACGTAGTACAATATATAATTTCTTGCGTCGGGGTCGTATTCGTAGCCCACAACGCAAAACTAAAAAACGTAAACCTGTTGAAGGTGCAACTAATACTACTGAGAAAAAATAATGGGCTAAAGCCCATTTTTTACGATAAGGAGGCATTATGAGAACAATCTATGTTAGAGATATACCAATAGGTGAAAACTGCCCGGTAATTATCCAGACAATGACAAATACAAAAACAAAAGACATTGTTAACACTATCAATCAAATTAATGATCTTGTCGCTCTTGGTGCCCAAATTGTCCGTGTCGCTGTTGTTGATGAAGCTGATGCACAAGCAATAAAGACGATAAAAGCGCAAGTTAGCATCCCCATAGTCGCTGATATTCACTTTGACTACCGATTAGCCCTATTAGCGATTTCAGCAGGGGTTGATAAACTGCGGATTAATCCGGGAAACATTGACAACCCGGATCATTTGAAATTAATTGTAGATGCATGTAAAGAGAACCACATTCCTATTCGAATAGGCGCAAATGCCGGATCGATAAAGGAAAGCATTTTGCATAAATACCCTCATGATCTTGCATCAGCCTTGATAGAGAGTGTCAATGAGCAACTAAAAATTCTTGAAAACCTTGATTTTCATGATATTGTCATTAGTATCAAAGCAAGTGACATCGACACTATGATTTTAGCAAATACAAAAGCGGCCAAAATTTTTGACTATCCACTTCATATAGGTCTCACCGAATCAGGAACTGCACTTGTAGGTACAGTAAAATCAACCTATGCAATTGCAAAACTCTTAGAAAAGGGTATTGGCAATACCATTAGAGTTTCCTTAACAGGCGACCCTAGAAATGAGGTAATTGTTGCTAAAGAGATTTTGAAAACCTTAAAACTTGCAACTGGTCCTACCCTGATTAGCTGTCCAACATGTGGTAGAACGGATTATAACATGGAAGCCATTATTAAACAAATTGAACCATTCATAAATACATTAAAAAAGCCGATTAAAATTGCAATAATGGGCTGTGTTGTCAATGGTCCTGGCGAAGCTAGAGATGCAGATATAGGCATTGCAGGTGGCAAGAATCAAGCTGTATTATTTAAAAAAGGAATTGTAATTCGCAAAATCGCTGAAAAAGATATTGTAACTGAATTAATTAACGAATTAAAAAACTTCTAGCATTCATATAAAAAGGTGATTACCGACATTTGGTAATCACCTTTTTATTATCTTTCCTTATCATAAAAAAAGCACTTCTCATTACAAAATCAGAAATGCTTCTTATATTCATATTAAATTAAGTATTTTACTTAATTTCTTGGCTAGGATCATATCCTAAACGCTTTAATGTCTCAACAACATATGATTCACGATATTCATCTTTAGGATCACGGTTATAATAAGACTTGAAGAATTCTTCATTAGCTTGTTCGTAAGGGATATTAGCAATGAAGGAAATAATTCTAGTACTACGGTCAATTAATTTCTTATTTGTTGGTAATACTTGAACCATCCAGTTACCCCAAACACGGCCCATTTTAGCCATTGTAGCAGTAGATAATAGATTCATAGCTAATTTAATTAACATATGAGTCATTATATCTTGACAAGTTCTCGGTAATTTTACTGGAATATGAATTTCATTTTCGTATAATTGACCTTCAGGAATATTACCAAATCTAATAACAACACCTTCATCAAAATTCTTAACATTTTCCTTAAACCATTTCATGATTTCTGGATTTGCTGAACCATTAATATCCATGCAGAAAAGGCGAGCAGGACGACGTCCATATCTAGAAGGATCATCTTCATTACCAATTCCATAATCCATAACTTCTTCACTAGCTACTTTTGGTGGATTATTAATAATGTCTTGACTAGCCTTTAGACGTTTGTAATCTTCTACTGTCCAATCTAAACCTTTAATAGGACGACGGAAAATATGTTGCCATGCTACATCACTTGGATATAGAGGATCTTTAACATAAGCCCAACTTACTTCCTTTGTAGTTTCTTTAAATTTCTTAAATGGTGGAAGTGTAAATGTAGGTTGACGTTCAGTAGTATCTGTCATCATGTCTAATAAATAATCATGGGTAGCATAAGTTACTAAACCATTATTTTGATAAGTTTTAGTTTCTAATTCAACAGCTTTTGTTAATCCGTCTAAAGCCTTACCAGTAGATAATTGATTTAATAAATCTTGATATGCTTCTGCATATTCATTTAGTTCCATAGCACCATCACCAACTACTTCTAATTCTTCAGCAGTTAAGTTTTCTCTTAACCAACGCCAAGCTGCTACTTCAAGTGCAGCGCCAGCAGCTAATAATTCAATAGTTGTAACTTGCATACGAGTAGAACCCGCAACAGCCATGTTACCAGCAAATAAACTAATTTTAATAATATTTTCGCGCTCGAAAACGACACGTACACGATCAAGATACTTGCAAAGTATTTCCTTCGGATTGCAATACAAGTAATAAGTAGTACAACCACGCTCTTCAGCTTCTAGTACTGATCCATTAATACTTGCTGAAAGACCACACTCAGCTAGTCCAACTAATACGTCACCTTTGCCAATTCCAGCGTCAACAACTTGTTGGCGTCCAAATGTCATGTAGTCTTCAAAGTTTTCAACTGAACGAACTAATGCACGGTCACCACCAGTTGTAAAACTGTTTGTAACTTCACTTAATTCTAATAAAGTTTGACGTCTTGCTGGTAATTTTTGAATTAATGAAGTCCAAAAATAGCGCCATGCAGCGTCTAATTGAATAGCCATACGGCCAGAAGCACCTACACTTGAGAAAACAACTTGTTTTCTTTCATCCATGGCTTTTTTAATATCATCAACAAATCTCTTAAATTCAGGAGTCTCAAAAGCTTTAGCAGCAACACTAGGAATATCAGTATCAGCTGATAAAATAGTTTTAATTCCTTCGGAAGTGCTTTTAGCAATAGTTTGGCTCATGTTTTTAGTGCGTGGATTTGATTGTTCAGTAGGTATTACACCTAAATGAAACTGTTTTTCGTTTTCAAGAAAATCTTTACTTGCGTCTTTGTAATTTGAAATCGTTTTGTAAATCACAATTATTACTCCTTTTCTTTCTAATGCCTTTTAACATGTCTATTATATCACAATATCTAAATATATTCAAGTTATATTACTTGTTTGTTGGAGTCAACTTTTAACTGGTGACTCCAAAAGTTAGATTTTTTATTCTTATCAAATATTTTCTTAGAATGCCTAATATTTTATTTTTTCTATTTACAAGAAAAAGAGAACCTCTTATAATTGGTTTACCAAGACACAAAAAAGGAGATTCTCATAAACAGTATACAACATTTTGACCAAACTATCAACAAAATATTACTTTTGTTTAATTATTCCCAAATTGCGACTAAATTTGTGCCAGCCGATGTCTCCTTCTTTATGTCTTTTAAATAACATTTACCATCGTGCCATCCTTTAAATACTTTACCAGGTAATTCAGGAATTGGGAGAATTACATCAACATGACGATTTGTCTTATAAGGAACAGCTACTGTATCAATTGGATAGTAATTTAATAGTTTTAAGATAGTAACATCTCTAGCACATAAACCTGAGTCTCCATATTTTACAATATCATTACCATCATTGTATAAGAAATATTTGCAACTATCAACTAAAGCTGCCCAAGAATTAAAGAAAAAATCAATAGAAAGGTCTTTTTGCATACCATTAACTTCTTCTAAATCGCGCCAACGATAAAAGAAAGCAATTAAATGACCTATCACTTCTGCAAAAAGTCCTTGTATCAAGCAGTATCCTACAAAACTTTTGCCACTCTGTAAGTTCATTGCTAATGTATCTTCTAAAAAATAACGAGCGATTATTCCATCACCAATCTTCACTTTTGCTACTTCAAATGGTTTCAATAATAAAAAGTCACTTAAACTAATTATATTTGGTAAGTCAGGTTCATAGAAACTTACAAAATCATAGAAAGCACTCATAAAACAAACACGCAATTCTTCTTTCGACTTATAACTCTTAAAAGAACCACCATTTAAATCATAATTAATTGGGTAAGTTTCAAACATAATTATTCCTCCTTAATAATATCAGTTTTATGTGGTATAGCATCAATAACAAATGGTCGATTAACACAATATGCTGCCGCGGCTGACGCTATATTAGCTGCCTCTGTTAATGATTTATCTTGTAATAATTGAACAACTAAAACGCCACAAAACACATCACCAGCACCTGTTGTATCAACTGCAGTTGTACTTACGGAAGACACTTCAATTAGTTCACCATTATTAATGATTAACGAGCCATTTTTTCCTAGCGTAACACACACATTTAAATGCATTTTAGCGCTTATTTTTTGCAATTTATCTGTTAGATTATCTTCTTTTGTAATATTAAAAAGTGCATGTGCTTCCGACTCATTAGGTATTAATAAAGAAACTTTTCCAAATTCTTCCTGCCATTTACACGCAGGGGCAGGATTTAAAAATACTGGAATGTTGTTCTCCTTAGCAAAATTAATTAGATATTTATTAACTTGTAAAGGAATTTCTAGTTGTACAATAATCGCATCAGATGCTAATAATTCCGATTTATATTGCATTAAATCATTAATGGTAAGCAGCGACGTTGCATTTAAAGCAACTGTTACCTGATTTTCTCCTAATCTATCAGTCAAAATTACAGCACGTGTAGTGCAACTTTTTTCTTTTATAACCGGAAGTGGCTTAACATTATTTTCCTGCAATACTTTTATGCACTCCTGTCCATATTCATCACTCCCTAATGGTGTAATAAATGAACACTCAGCTCCAAATCGAGCAGCCGCTATGGCTTGATTAAAACCTTTTCCACCAGGTTCAACATGCATATTACTAGTTTTTAACGTCTCACCTGTTTCATGAAAATGATCAACTTTTAGAAAAATTGATTCACCACTTAATCCAATAATAGTAATCTTAGGTTTTTTCTCCATATCATACCTCATAACAAAATTACCATATCATAATATGGTAATTATTTAAAAACTAAACTAATGTTAATGTTCGTTTAATAAATTTGCAAACAGTAGTTTCATAGGTAGCTGTTTTTGTTTTTTGTTGTATTTCTTCAATTTTAATTTCATAAGTTTCAGGTAATAATTCAATTACTTGATGATCCTCTTCAGATACTAAAAATTGTCGTCCCTTTAAATCTTTGGTAATCACTTTCAAAATTCCTGAAAATTGCATTGTGTTATTCTCTTCATCAATAACTTTACCAACTAAAGTAATGCTATCTTCCAAGTTATCTAATGAATAACATTCATATTCTTTACATTCTCTTTCGAAAACTGACTTTGGGGTATTTAAAGTTGCATCATTAAGTTTGTCAAAAAAATTAGCCATAATATTTCTCCTTTTTACTTATTATACCATATTATGAAAAAACTGTGTTAAAAAGAACAAACATTTTGAAGTAAACAAAAA
>CAYJAQ010000033.1:2455-16381 GCA_964368275.1 uncultured Staphylococcaceae bacterium | reverse complement strand
GCATGACGAACACCGAAAGAATAACCAACACAGCCACCGCCAATATCATTAAAAAGCAGTACGTAAGAAGAAGTAAGTGTTTAATAGTGTCTGCTTTTTAATGATGACTTAATTTTTAGCGTTTAATTTGAAATAAAAGACCTTTCTAGGTATAATAGAGTAGTAGTAGTTTTGAAAAGGAGAACATATGCCACAAATATTTGGTCTTGAACACATATTGTATTTAGTGATTTCGCTATTGCTATCATTTACTTCAATTTTTTTGGTACGTAAATATGGAAAAAAGAATGAAAAGGTTGCTGATATCGCTATAAAGGTATCTGGCATACTACTGTTAGTAGCAGTAACTTGGAATCGCTTAGCTTGCAATGAATATTCATTAAATATTTTTAAGCTATTGCCAACATCTTTTTGTGGCACTTCTAGTACAGTATTTGCATTTACGTTAATATTTGCTAAAAAAGATGCGAAGATTTTTAACTTTATTGTTTATTGTGCTTTTCTAGGTGGTACACTTACTTTAATTTATCCTGACTTTATTGGTCAAGATGCTTCATTCTTCTATGATCGCACTATTAGTGGTTTATTACATCACTCACTGATGTTTCATGGTGTTTGGCTAGTTGCTCTAACCGGTTATTTTAAACCTGATCTAAAGAAATGGTATTATTTACCACTGGGCTTATGTATTTATATCACCTATGGTTTGTTTAGCATAAAGATTATTGGTAATAGTGATGCTATGCAAATTAACCATCCGTTATTACCTGACTCAATTTTTAATTGGTTCTATACGGGATTAATTTTTCTGGCACTGTACGCGGCCTTCTTGTTAATCTATGACTATATAGTAAAGAAAAAGAAAGTGTAAATAATCCCACCAAATGGTGGGATTTATTACTCGCGTATAAGGCGAACTTATTTCTAATTATCTGTTATTTACATTTCTTTGTAAAACAGCTATAATGGTAATGTGAGGTGAACTATGAAAGAATTTGCAAAAAAACTAAAAAATTTAAGAATTAAAAATAAAGAAAGTCAAAAAGATTTGGCTGATTTTTTAAATATTTCTTTTCAATCAGTTAGTAAATGGGAACAAGGAATTCATTATCCCGATATTGTTTTATTACAAGAACTTGCTAAACATTATAATGTATCGCTTGACTATTTGATGGGAATAGGTATTAAGCAAATCAAAGAGACATATAAGACTAATGTTAATACAGAAGGGAATGGTATTATTACCTGGACTGACTTTGATTATAATGGAACATTGGCACCTGAATCATTAATAAATCCTGGGCGTCATGTCCCAGCCAACCGTTTTCAACCTAATCATCCAGGGCCCAAAGATACCATTATTATGGTAATTGATTCCAAAAATGAAATCTGTTTTTTAGGAGACCACATTAATGCTAGTCGTCCAAGCTGCGGTCCACACGGATTTATCTATACAAAAGCAGATGGTGTAGCTAGAAAAAATCCATGTTTCATCATTGAAAGTGATTATGATGATAGTTATAATAACAGTAAAAAGTATGAATTTGTTATTCCAATTGGTGGCTTTTTAGTAATTATGCCTCATAAATCACTCGATACTAGAAGGATCTTAAACACCATTTTGACGCCTAGAACTAGATTAATTAATAATTCAATTTTCCCAAATTTGGGTAATAGTGATTGGCATTTGTTTGATTTGTTGCTTCATGATGAACTTAATAATTGTCATGTTTATCTCGAAAATGATATGCTTATTATTGAAAAACAAGAAGAAGATGAACCAATATTAGATGTCAATAGTGATGCTAGTGACAATGCTATCTTTGAACTATTAAAGACCAAAATTGAAAAATTGGAACGCCAGATTGATGATCTTCAAGATCAAATTGATGACTTAGAAATGGAAATTGAATCTCTAAAATAAACAAATAAATGAAAAAAGCAACTCGATGAGTTGCTTTTTGCTAAACAATTACTTCCTATTTACATGATCTAAGTCGAGTGTTTTTACACTAAGCGTAATGTGTCTTATCGCAAAAACTATTGCAAAAATTAGTAATGGAATGTAAAGGAGCATTAGACCAGAGAAAATAAAGAGAATACTTGGAACAACCGATAGGTGATAGGCTCTAAATAGGGGATGCCTATCGCTATAAATTAACCATCCTAAACAGTAGATTCCAACAAGTGCTGAACCGATAATAGTATATACAAGTTGTCCACCTTCAAACCAAAAGTCACAGAAGGTATAGGGAATGTTAAATATCATTAAGCTAAAGCAAACCATATCGACCAATTTGCTCAAAGGTCTCAACGGTTTTATTTTGGTAATTGTTGATAAATTCATCTTTCTTTGTGAAACCTAAAATAATATTAGGGATCATCATAATAATTACAAATATTAATCCTATATAGTTAAACCAACTCATATAAATTCATTCTTTTTTAACATTATAGCATTGTTTCTTTTTTTATCATATTATTAGACAAAAATATATAGTATTTATAGGACTCTTCAATTAGTATTGTCAATCATTTGTGCTGCTTTTATTTGTCTAATTTATGTGCTTTTCGTTATATTGTGGTAATTTATGTCAATAGGGATTAGAATGTTATTCATTAGTTTGACAAAAAGCGTCATTTTTGGTACAATAAGTATGTTTGAAAACCAATTAAATGTTAATATTCATTTTAGAAGAATTGGCATTACATTGTCTATAACAAATAAAGAGGCTGATATAACCTCGCGAAAATTATATCACCACAGATTAGGTATTATTATACCAAAGATCATATAACATAGGAGGAAATATGTCTGTAAAATTAGAGTATACTGAAGGACAAGTAAATTTATTGAAAGCTAAGATTCAAGAGCACAAGCAAAAACCCGGGCCACTTATGCCTACATTGCATGATGCTCAAACTATTTTCGGTTGCATTCCGCTAGAAATTCAAAAGATTATTGCTGAAGAATTAAATGAGAGTGTTGCTAAAGTTAATGGAGTTGTTACATTCTATTCACACTTTACGCTAGAACCTAAAGGAGAACACGTTATTTCAGTATGTTTAGGAACTGCTTGCTATGTACGTGGTTCACAAGCTATCGTTGATGAATTCAAGAAGATCTTAAAGATGGAAGCAAATCAAACATCAGAAGATGGTAAATTTACTTTGCTTGAAACACGATGCATCGGTGCTTGTGGTTTAGCCCCTGTTTTCACTGTTGATGGCGTTGCTCATGGTACTGCCACTTTAAAGAGTGTAAAAGAAGTTCTTGATGAACTAAATTAAATGCAGGAAACGATCGGAGGAAACATGAAAAGTTTAGAAGAATTAAAGAAGCTTAGAGAAGCTACAAATGATAAATTAGATTTAAGTAAAAAAGCTAATGGTTACCGTGTTGTTGTTGGTTTAGCAACATGTGGTATCGCTGCTGGTGCACAACCTGTTTATGACAGATTAGTAGAAGCAGTGCGTGAACGCGGTCTTAACAATGTTGAAGTAACTGAAGTTGGTTGTATTGGCGAATGTGCCCTTGAACCAGTTGTTGAAGTTTATGATCAACTTGGTAATCGTACTACTTATGGTCGCGTAAAAGTTGCTGATGTTGATACTATTATTGAAAAACACCTTATCGGTGGTGAAGTAATAACTACAAAGCTACTTGAGAATTTGAAAGCAAAGTAGAGGTAAGAATATGTTATTAAGTAAACAAGTATTAGTGTTTGTTGGAAAAGACTGTTCAGCAGACAAAGCCCAAGAATTAAAAGCAGCATTTACAGAAAACATTGCCAAACTTGGCTTACAAAATCAAATTCAAGTTATGCAATTAAATAGACCAGCTCTTGCTGAAAAAGAACCTGTTGTGGTTGTTTATCCAAAGCAAACTATTTATTACAATGTAAATAAGAATGATGTTGAAGCAATTTGCAATAGTCATTTAGTAAATAATCAAGTATATGAAGCAAAAGTATATAAAGGTATGTCAAAAGATGAACTACATGATATATCTAGTTTCAATCTAGTTGGTTTCTACAACCGTCAACTTCGGATTGCCTTACACAACTGTGGTGTTATTAACCCTTCAATAATTGAAGAATATATCGCTCGTAATGGTTATGAAGCATTAGGAAAAGTATTAACTACTATGACACCTAATGAAGTAATTGACTTAGTTAAAAAGTCTGGTTTGCGTGGCCGTGGCGGCGGCGGATTCCCAACAGGTTTAAAATGGGAATTCTGTGCTAAAAACGCTGGTCCACAAAAATATGTTATTTGTAATGCTGATGAAGGCGATCCAGGTGCATTCATGGACCGTTCAGTATTAGAAGGTGACCCTCACAGTGTTATCGAAGCTATGGCTATCGCTGGTTATGCAATTGGTGCATCACAAGGTTATGTGTACATCAGAGCAGAATATCCACTAGCTGTTGAAAGATTACAAAATGCTATTAAACAAGCTCATGAATTAGGCTTATTAGGAAATAACTTATTTGGTACTGATTTTAGTTTTGATCTTGAAATTAGATTAGGTGCTGGTGCCTTTGTTTGTGGTGAAGAAACTGCTCTTATCGCTTCAATCGAAGGTGAACGTGGTATGCCTCGTAACAAACCACCATTCCCAGCTGAATCTGGTTTATGGCAAAAACCATCAATCATCAACAATGTCGAAACTTATGCTAACGTTCCACTAATCATCTTAAATGGTTATGAATGGTTTAGTTCAATTGGTACTGAAAAATCTAAAGGCACAAAAGTATTTGCCCTTGGTGGTAAAATTAAGAATACTGGTTTAGTTGAAATCCCAATGGGAACAACTTTACGTGAAGTTATCTATGAAATAGGTGGCGGTATTCCTCGTAATAAGAAGTTTAAAGCTGTCCAAACTGGTGGACCTTCTGGTGGATGTTTAACAGACAAAGCACTAGATACACCAATCGATTATGATAATCTAATCGCTTTAGGATCTATGATGGGTTCTGGTGGTATGATTGTTATGGACGAAGACAACTGTATGGTTGACGTTGCTCGTTTCTTCTTAGATTTCACAGTTGATGAATCATGTGGTAAATGTACACCATGCCGTGAAGGTACAAGAAGAATGCTTGAATTATTAAAGAAGATTACTCGTGGTGATGGAACTGTTGAAGATGTTGAAAAACTTGAAAGTTTAGCAAAATCAATTAAAGACGCATCACTTTGTGGTTTAGGTCAAAGTGCACCAAACCCAGTATTATCTACTATTGCTAACTTTAAAGATGAATATATGGCTCACGTTGTTGACAAAAAGTGTAAAGCTGGTGTTTGTAAGCCATTATTAACATTCAAGATTACTGATCAATGTATCGGATGTGGTATCTGTAAGAAGAACTGCCCAGTTGATTGCATCAGTGGTAGTCCTAAGCAACAACATGTTATTGATACTACTAAGTGTATTAAATGTGGTACATGCTACAAGGTATGCCCTAAGAATGCAATAGTGATCGACTAGGAGGAAAATATTATGGAAAACAAAGTTAATATTACTATTAATGGCAGAACCGCTTGTGTACCTGCTAGTTATACAATTCTCCAAGCAGCAGAAGAAATGGGCATCTTTGTTCCTCGCCTTTGCTTCTTAAAGGGAATTAATGAAAACTCATCATGCCGTCTTTGTGTTGTTGAAATAAAAGGTTTAAGAACATTAAAGAACTCTTGTACTGTTAAAGTAAGTGAAGGCATGGAAGTTATGACAAATACGGAAAGAGTAAATGCTTCCGTTAAACAAACACTTGAATTAATCGCTGCTAACCATCGTTTCGAATGTTGGAATTGCCCAAGAGAAGATAACTGCGAATTATTATCATTACTTCGCCGTTATAATATTCCTAACCAAATGGCTGAAAGTGGTGATTACGAAAGAAAACCACGCGTTGTTAATGAATCAATGGCAATTGGTTTTGATAGTTCAAAATGTGTTCTTTGTGGTCGTTGCATCGGTGCTTGTGAAAAACTTGCTGGCACAAATGTCTTAAACTACAATGAAAGAGGTTTTGTAACTTTCGTAGGAACAGCCTTAAATCATGCAATTGAAGATTCTGGTTGTATCTATTGTGGTAAATGTATTGGTGTATGTCCAACAGGAGCTATCTATGAAATTCCTGAATCTGAATTAGTTGAAAAAGCTATTAATGATCCTGAACAATATGTCGTTGCTCAAATTGCTCCGGCAGTTCGTGTAGCAATCGCTGAAGAATTTGGTTACCCAATGGGGACAAATGGTGAAGGGAAATTATATGCTGCTTTAGATAAATTAGGGTTTGATGACATTACTGATGTAAACTATGCTGCTGATGTTACTATTATGGAAGAAGGTACAGAATTCCTTGGTCGTATTAAGAAATTCTTAAATGGCGAAGAAGCTGCTTTACCACTAATGACATCATGCTCACCTGGTTGGATTAGATATATTGAACGTTACTATCCTGAATTCTTACCTAACCTTTCAACTGCGAAATCACCTCAACAAATTCAAGGTGCATTAATTAAGCATTACTATGCTAAGAAGATTAATGTTGCTCCAGAAAAGATCCATGTTGTATCAATTATGCCATGTATCGCTAAGAAATATGAAGCAAGACGTCCAGAAATGGAATCAGATGGCTTAAGAGATGTTGACAATGTATTAACAACTAGAGAAATTGCTCGCATGATTAAACGTCATGAAATTGATTTCCGTGGTTTAGAAGCTTACAAGCCTACTAGCCCATTAGCTGAATATACAGGTGCTGGCGTTATCTTCGGTGCTACTGGCGGCGTTATGGAAGCTGCTCTTCGGACAGTACTTCATGTCTTAGACCCTGAAAACGAAGATAAGTATGACTTATCAGGCGTTCGTGGTGTTGGCGATGGTATCAAAGAAGCTACAATCAATGTAAACGGCTTAGATGTTAATGTTGCTGTTGTTCATGGTACTGCTAATGTTCCGGAAATGTTTAGACGCATTAAGGAAGGCAAGAAACAATATCACTTTGTGGAAGTTATGGCTTGTACTGGTGGTTGTGTTAATGGTGGTGGTCAACCAGTTGTTAGTGCGAAACTACAAGAAAAGTATGACATTCGTAAAGAAAGAGCAAAAGCTTTATATACTATTGACACTGAAGCTAAACTTCATAAATCTCATGAGAACCCAGAAGTTATCAAGTTATATGAAGAATACCTTGGTGAACCTAATAGTAAATTAGCTCATCATTTATTACATACATCTTACAGTAAGAAAGATGTATATAAGAAGTAAATCAAAAAGTGTGCAGATTGCTGCACACTTTTTTCAGGAGATTATTTCTTATGAAAACTAGTTATCTATTAAAACATTTGCCTTATCACTAGATAGGGCTTTTTTTAAGTTATCAATATTATCTATTTTACCAATTCTTGTATAACTATAAGAAGAAGTAAATGATTCATAAAAGATAACTAAACAGGTATTGCCAAATAACATCACATCACCTGCATTAATATTATGAGGTGTGGTGGCAGATGTTGTAAGGTTTTGGGTAAGATAGGCGTACTTTTCGTTACTATTAAGATCGCTCATGGTTATTGCCATTGGTAGCATGGTAACTAGTTCTTGGCTAGCCACAGTATTGGCGAGAGTTACATCAAACGAATAATTATTAATAGTTAATTTCAGCTGATTAGTAGTACTATTATCTAACATTCGTATTTCACCTAACCATTCCATAATTTTGGCATCAGCACTTTCAACTGCTGATCCTGCAGTGCCAAAACCTTCAATAATATTTGCACCTTTGGCAGCACTTTTTATGCTGCTTAGACTGTTTCCAAAGCCACTACTACCATAGGTACAAAATGGAATAATCGTTTTACCAGTGAAATCGTAATGTTCTAGGAAAGTTAAGATAAGCATTGGGACATCGCCCCACCAAATAGGATACCCTAAAAAGATGATATCATAATCTTCAATGTCATTAGGATAAATCGATAACTCTGGACGGGCATTATTTGTTTTTTCAATTTGCGCCTGGTTTAGAATATCGTTGTATACATTTGGATAAGGATTTTTACTAGTAAGGGCAATTAGATCGGCTTCTACTTGTTCATTAATCTTTTCAGCCAGTTTTTTAGTATTGCCAGAATGGGAGAAATAAACAATTGCTTTTTTAGCTGAAACTGAATTATTTGTTGTAGTTTGGTTGTAGACTAGTTCTATGCCTTCTCCCTTACCTAGATTACGACTATATAGCTTGTCAGTATTATTATTCCAGTGTTCATGAACACCAAGATTTGTGACAACTTCGTCAGATCCATTATAATAAATGGTATTTGACTTAGAGTTACTTAATAAACTTGCTTCGTGCAAATAATTTTCAACATTTGGGTTATTTTTTAATGAACTATTGTTATTAATAACAGTTGGTTCGTTAATCAAGAAGTCAGCACCAACTGAGTCAATCGCCACAGGGTCAAGTGAAACTAGCAGACTACTAGGATAATCATTGTTAAAGGGAGCAAGTTGCCATTTACTATTAGCAGAAGTAATGGATGAACCTTCTGATGGTGCACAAATTAACGCATCGAGCATATAAAGAATAGTTTTCTGACCCAGTTGGTGATTAGCCATTAGGTCTACTAGGACCGTATAGGCGTCCATTTCGTTTCTAGTTAGGAATTGATGGAGACCGGCGCCTTCTGGTGGACGCATTGTATTGTTATTTAGAAAAGAGCCAAAGTGATTTTTCGCAGAAAGGGTAATACCATAACTGTGCCCTTTTAAGTTTGCTAGATTAATTAAATAATCAGCTTCGGTCACTACTGTTGGTAAGTTATTGATTACGTAATCACCATTAAAAGACTTTGACCAAACAATTGGTACATTTTCGTCAGCTTGAGCATTGTTTCTACCGACAAAGTTTACACCCATTAGAACACCTTCAGTACATAATTCAATCATATAGGTTGGGAAAATACGGGAAACATCATAGACATAGATATCACTAGGTGCGACATTAGCATCATTAACTAACGACATCAACAAAGCTTTTAGTAAAACCGGATTAGTATAACTCATATTCGTTTGGCCAGTGGCATCATCATTATTGACACCAGAACCATTAATATTGGCTTTAATTGCAATTTTTTCACCAGGTGTATAACCACTATTTTTATTATTGTGGGACTTATTATGATAAACAAATATCTCTTGCCAACCTGCTTTTATATCATTTTTATTGGCAAGCTTTGCGATGCTTTCATTAACCATTTTTTGAACACTGACACTGTCAAAATGGTCTAGTTCCCACCAGTAGCCATCACCATTCCAATTAACGGTATTTGGATCATGTTGCCAGACAACACGCCCCGGCATTATACCAACGCCTTTACCAATAGGATCATGTTCAGGAAAAACACCGTCATAGGTATTGTCATCATCAGGGATAGTTGGTGAATTTGGCAAATTATCGCAACCTAACAAGAGAAATGCTAAGATAATTGATAACCAAATGGTAATAGTTTTTTGCATTGTGCCTCCTTATTCAACATTAACTGTTTATACATTATTTTAACATTTATTTTTATTTATGTAAAATACTTATTATTTATAGCTAATTATAGCTTTTAAGCATAATAGAATAAAAAATACAAGCTTAGAACTTGTATTTATAGAATAGTAATAACATTACGTTCCTTACTAATAAAGCCATCATTAGTTAGTTTTGTAAGTTCTCTAGATACGGATGGTCTAGGTAGTGACAACCTTTTAGCTAAAAGTGTCACACTACCGATGTTAATATTATTTGTGTGAAGACATTTTTGTTCACTAGATAAATAGAAGAGAAGTCGATCTTTAATATTCTTGTGAGCTAACAATTTATTTTGAAAGTTAGTAATGTACATTTTATTGCTGGTGTAAGTTAGCCAGTTATTTAAGAACGATTTACTATTTTGCATTGCATAAATAAGATCATCTTTTTTCATGAATGCAACTACGGTGCTTTTAGTAGTAATTATATTACCTAAGTAATAGGGATTAGTTGTGAATATCAATACATCTCCAAAAACGTCATTTGTACTAAGCAGTTTAATTGTCTCTTCTTTTTCAGCATTCGTAATTGTTGAAATACTGACATGGCCACTTAGGATAATACCAATCTCGTCACAAAAGTCACCTTCATTATGAACGATACTGCCCCGTTCATAGTTTCTAATGTATAGCTTATTAATAATATAATCATCGACTTGTGTGAATAGGGGATGTTTTATTTGCATATTTCCTCCAAGTGTAACAAATGTTACATTATTTATATTATAAAAGAGTTATAATATAAATGCAAACGATGTAATAATAAATAAGGAGAGAATAATGAATAAGATTTTTAAACACATTACTAAAACTATTTTAACCCTAGTGGTTACTATTATAATCGGTTTATCACTTGCTAGCTGTAAAACCCACCAAAGTGTTAAAGTAATCATTCCTAGTGGTACGCCAACCTTAGGCTTAGCAGATTTTATTAATAATAAGGAAGATAATGTAATTAGCGAAGTTGTCCTAGGAAGTGATCCGTTAGTCGCTGCCTTTACAAGTGGTGAACATGATATCATTGTTGCACCAGTTAATTTAGGGGCGAAATTCTTCAATAGTATTGCTGAATTTGATTACGAGTTATATCGGGTTATTGTTGGCGGTAACTTTTATCTAGTTACAAC
This sequence comes from uncultured Staphylococcaceae bacterium, assembly GCA_964368275.1. Classification (GTDB taxonomy): domain Bacteria; phylum Bacillota_I; class Bacilli_A; order ML615J-28; family CAG-313; genus CAYJAQ01. Next base: position 5,671 of record CAYJAQ010000033.1, on the reverse strand, counting down.
CGAAGATATCAAAGAAGTTAAAGACTTAGCCGGAAGCGATATTACAGTATTTGGGGCTAATTCGACGCCTGATGTTATTTTAAGAAGTATTTTGAAACATAATAATATTGAAGCCAATTTAAATTATGTTGATGACGTAGCATCTGCCAATTCTTTACTTCTTAGTGGTAAGGCTAAAACAATTGTTTCAGCAGAACCTTCACTAACAGTAATTAAAACTAAAGGTGATTACCATGTAATCGATCTTCAAGAACTTTGGCAAGATATGGCAGGCTTAGACTATGCTGTTTGTCAAGCAGGCATTTTTGTTAAGAAAAGTCAAACTGATAGTAAAGCAGTCAAAGAAGTGTTAGCTAAAATGGATAGTTCACTACTTTTAGCTAGTAGTAATCCCGCGAATCTTGCTAGTAGTGCTGTAAACATTGATGAAGGTTTAGCAAAATTAGGTGTTGATAAACTTATCCTAGCTATTCCTAATTGTCATTTCTTAACTAAGGAATTAAATAAGAGTGAAGTTGAGTTCTACTTGAACAAGTTAATTGAGTTAGGACTAGGCAAGAGTATAGGAGGAAAACTCCCAAGTGAAGCATTCTACCGTTAAAAAAACCATCTATTCAGCTAGTATTATTTTTATTCTAGTCATACTTTGGGTTGTCATTTCAACTACCCAAAACAATGATTTAATTTTTCCATCTGTTACAAGTATCATTGAAGCCTTTTTTAACTTATTTAAAGGAAGTGCTTTAAGCAGCCTTTTAGCAACTTTTTTACGACTATTGATATCAATTATCATTGCGATGATATTAGCCCTAATAATAACTTTTCTTTATATATGGCGCCCAAATAGTTATGCCTTTTTTACACCTATAATTAAGATTATGCGTTCCGTTCCCTTTGTTTGTTTTTCTATTTTTGTCTTGATTATTTTTGGTAGTAAATTATCACCATATATTATCTGTGGCCTCGTTGTAACACCTATTGCTGTTCAGGGTTTGATAACAGCAGTTGATGGTATTGACAAAGCATTGCTCGAGGATTTAGCTCTTCTTGATAATAGTTTTATCAAAGCACTATACTACGTGTATATTCCTTTAATCAAAAATAGCATTATTATGACCCTTTTACAAACTTTTGGGTTAGGCTTTAAAGTAATTGTTATGGGGGAATATCTTGCTCAAACTAGTAATAGTATTGGCAAGGCTTTATATTTTGCTAAAAGTTATCAAGAGATTAATGTTGTTCTAGCATGGGCAATCATGATTGTCATAATTGTTGCTTTGATTGAACTAGCAATTAAAAAGGTTGATAAGCAATTAATTAAATAAAATGAATATAAAATGCCATGGTTTAGAACTATGGCATTTTTTGTGATCTTTTAATTTTAAAAAATATTTAAAATATTTACAAAAATTTACCAATAATGTATAATATTGTTGAAAAATGTTTTTGAAAGGTATGAAAGATGATGATTAATATTGCTATCTGTGATGATCAAACACCACAACTGGAAATTATTAGAAAAGCGACAGAACAATATTTCTCGAGTATTGGGGAAAATTCCTTTACAATAAAAGAGTATGACAATCCATCAGTGTTTTTAGATGCCATTGCTAAAGAGGGAGCTTTTGATATTGTTCTTCTTGATATATGTATGCCAGGAATGTCTGGAATGGACGTCGCTCGAACCATTCGAAAACGGCAAGATAATACGGAAATAATTTTCTTAACAACTTCGGATGAATTTGCTGTTGATGCTTTTGCATTAAAAGCTACTCACTATATTGTAAAGCCATTTACGCAAAGTAAATTTTCTTTAGCAATTGCACGTGCTCTCGAACATTTTAGTAATAGATGTCCTAAGAAAATAATAATATATTCCGAAAATGGTGCCATTCAAGTAATTGATATTGACTCAATCTTTTATATTGAAAGCATTCAATACAAACGTTATGTTCATACTAAAGATATGATATACACGGAAACCCGAAAATCGCTAACTGCACTTCAAGATGAACTTGATCAACTATCACATGGTCAATTTATTGTGGCTTATCGAGGATATATTGTTAACATGAGTGCAATTAGAACGATTTTACCAAACGAAATTATTTTGCAAAATAGTACGATTATTCCAATAAAAAATGGGGACTTTAGAAAAATACGCGATTTGTATTTTGCGTATTCTTTCAAAAAGGAGGATTAAAATGGAGATATTTATTAGATTTGTTACTATGGCGCTTTGTCATTCAATAACACTTTTTATCATGTCTAGACGTAAGTATAACATAAAAGTATCTATTTTTGCTTGGAGTGGTATTTTTATTCTTACTACTATTCTTTCGATTCCAACGCTTTTTGGTGTATCAACAGTTCAATACCGATCACTTATGTTTGTTAGTGTTATGATACTTTATAGTGTTGTCTATATCGTTACTTCGGCTGAAGGTTTCCTTAGAAATCTCTTTATTTTTGCAACTTATGCTACTCTTTTTGTTTTCTTAGTTTTTTTTATCAATTATGTTGCTGATACATTCATGGATGGCTCTGAATATGCTAAAGGTAGCATTAGATTAACTGTATATGCAATTTATATAGGTTTACTCTTGAAATTCATTAAGCCAATGTTTCAGCAAGCTACTAGAAACATTGTAAAAGGTTGGGGCACTTTAACGGCCCTCGCTGTTGTTTTCTGTATTACCTTAACAACTATTGGAATAATAGCAGAATTATACTTGCGCAGTGAATGGTGGTACATAATAATTGTTATTGGACTATTCTTTATTATGATAGCATCATACTTTGTTGTTTATAAAATGATTATATACCTCAACGAAGAAAGCAAAAAACAGCGATTAGAAATGCAACAAAAGCAACTTCATAGTGAACTTATTGCTGAAAAAGAATTTGTCGAAAGTGCAAAGCATTATCGCCATGATTTGAGACATCATAATAAACTAATTAAAGAGTACTTGGATAGAAGCGATATTGAAGGTGCTAAAGCATATTTAAGTGCCTATGAAGGAATGATTACAGATGATGCTTTACCAGAATATTGCGAAAATGTTATTGTGAATTCTACGCTAAGAATTGTAGCTAGAAGATGTAAAGAACTAGGAATAAAGTTTGAGATTAATACTGAGATACCAGAGGAGCTGCCACTACTACAACCAGAAACAGGAATTGTATTTTCTAATCTATTTGAAAATGCTTGTGAAG
>CAYJAQ010000033.1:0-2355 GCA_964368275.1 uncultured Staphylococcaceae bacterium | reverse complement strand
CTACAACCAGAAACAGGAATTGTATTTTCTAATCTATTTGAAAATGCTTGTGAAGTATGTGATAATGCTTCCTTACGCATACATGCACAAATCAAAAATAATACTTTATACGTTGAAACGCAAAATACCGTTATAGGAACAGTTATTTTTGAGAGAAATCTTCCACAGACAACAAAACAAGGAGGTGGAATTGGTTTTTCAAGTATGAGATCAGTTCTAGATAAGCATGGTGGAATGCTTAACAGCAAACAAGATGGAACTATCTTTATTACCCAGATTATCTTGCCACTTTAAATATAAAACTAATATCAAAATCTAGAATAACTAAGAAAGATGTCTAAAAGAAATTGCTCGTTAAATGCGAAGTAATTCTTTTAGGCATTTTTTTGTCGGATATAACCTTCGATTCATCGGGAATATCCAAATAAATCGTAATTTTTTGGTAAAATTATCTTGAATAAAAAACTAAGAGAGGTGAAATATGGATGGAAATAAAATCTATTGATCGAACTAATGAACTAGAGCAAAGACTTAAAGCAATAGTAGTTAATTCAGAAGATACCTGCATCTTCTATAAAAATCGTGAAAATGCGTTATTTTACTTTAAACGATGTTATTACTGTACATATTATTCACCGGATGATGTTAAAAATAGCGAGACTGGTTTATGTAAATTTAAACGAAGATAAGTAAAGAAGGAGATTGAAAAAATGAGAAAAAGATTAACTATTTTAAAAGTTGTTATTGCATTTTTATTGGTATTTACTATTAGTATCAATATGGTAAAAAACAATGAAATTAATGAAATGCAAGTATCTGCAGCAACGGTTGCCCCAGCTAGAGATAATGTTAATTTGTACAAAATTAGTGTTACAGGCAGATGGAACAATATTCCAAATAAAGAAAAAAATGTTACAATGAAACTTAAATTACGGGATGGTACTGAATTTGAAGAATCTATATCTGGGTTTACTTCTGATCAGGAGACAGAGTTTATTAAATGTACAACTGATTCATGGCCGTCATATTATACCGTTTCTGGTGGAAGTGGCTATACTAGCAAAACATTTTATGGAAAATGTAAAATAGTATTAATTGATGCTAAGACATTGGCCTATATAAAGGATATTAAGGAATACTCATTTGAAGCTCGTTGTGGTACAATTGGAGTTACATTAAGTGGAAGTATGACTGTTCCTCATGATAGAGCTGTTTTGGACATGGATATCGACGCTACTGTGGATAGTAAAATTAATCAGCATGGTAATATGGGTACTATTCGGGGATATTTATATGATAGAAATGATGTATTACTTACTAATGCAAACACTAATGGAGCTATAACATATACAGTTGAATGTGATTTAGCAGGAACTACGAAGGATAGTGTTGGTGCAGATTACGTATCATATAAGCTTACTGATACTATGCCTTACGAAGACTCATTCATTACATTTAAAGCAGAAATGAATGGCGCCCATACATCAACACGTGCTTTCTTAAAAAGAAGGTCATATGATCTGACTGTGGGATTATACGATGATAATCAATCAAAACTTGGTGGTATTATATCGGGAAATTCTACTCGTCAATATAAATATGGTACACCAATAACTATTGAAGCAATTCCAAGAGAGGGATATGAATTTGATGGCTGGTATAATGCTAGTGGCAAGAAAGCGACGTCTGAGCAAATCTATGCATTTGAGCTGCAAGAAGTAAGTCCGGGATATGATAGTCTTAAATTATATGCTAAGTTTAAAGCCAAAAAAACTATGGTAAATTTTAATACTAGAAGTGATAATGCTCAAAATCCAATTGAAGTAACATATAACGCAGATTTACCAACGATTATACCACCGCTGAAAACTGGATATACATTTACAGGATATTACAGTGCAGAGGAAGGCGGTACCAAACATATTGATAAATATGGATACTGGACTAGAACAACCAGTAATCTGACAGAAGACATAACTTTGTATGCCCAGTGGGAATTAGTTGATATAGATAATAATACACAAGCTAATGATTATAGCGGTGTTTTTGATAATGATACTCATGAAATATCGGCAGAGTTTAGTCATCCACTAGCATCTCAGTACCCATTCACATATACCTGGTACAAAGGCAATGAAATTAACGAAACAAATAAACTTGGCACAACAGAGACTTGGCAAGTGAAAAATGTTGCTGACACGGGAACATACATATGCGTAGCTGCTCTATCAGATGGTAGTCAAACAGTGAAAAAGTCATTAAACGTTTCAGCAATTATAACAAAAGAATCAGTCACAGTGCCTAGTGCCGGTAGTAAAGTATTTACTAATCAAACATTAACAAGTGATCTTGTTA
>CAYJAQ010000032.1:0-17042 GCA_964368275.1 uncultured Staphylococcaceae bacterium | reverse complement strand
ATATATATCTTTTTTATTTTTCCTAATTTTGCCAAAGAAAAAAGTCTTATGAATCCATAAGACCGTTCCAAAATTATTCACCAACTTCTGAATATGCTCTTAGCACTTCCGCTTCAACCATTCTTCTAGTTTCAATGTTGATCGGATGCGCAATATCTCTAAAAGTGCCTTCTGCTGTTTTACGGCTAGGCATAGCTACAAATAGACCTTCATTACCTTCAATGATTCTTAACTCATGAATAGCAAAGGAATTGTCAATTGTAATAGACGCTATGGCTTTTAATCTGGTTTCCCCCTCTACTTTTTTAATTCTAATGTCTGTAATTTGCATTTCATTCTCCTCTTTTTCGCGCTAATATTTTCCATTGCAATAATATTGTAGCATAACAATTTTTAAATTGCAAGCGTTTTCCCACTATTTTTACTTTTTTCGAAAAAAAACATTAATATTTTCATTTAAATAGTGAGTAATTACTTTCTCAAACTCTTCAATATTAGCCGTACCTTCCTTTACAACAAAAAGAGTAGTATATGAATTTATGTAAAAATATATATATTTAGGTGTGATTATTACCTTACCAATTTCATTCCACGCAAATCTTTGACTAGCATCTTCATTGACCAATTTGTATAACATGCCTTCTTCGTTTAAATCAACCAAAATATTAATTGGTGCAGCACTTGTCTTCTTAATAATATGATTTTTAACAATCTTTTTTTGAATTGGCCAAAAAAGAACAGTAGCATATATTAATATTACAATAGCTAGTCCTAACAATATGTAGCTTTTTTCTTCTCTAATCATTGATAAAAAACCAAGAAATACCGATAAGCAAATTGTGATAATCTGATTAATAAGCATTTTGGGTTGTCGCATTACAATATGCATATTAAAGTCAACCAGGTTGTTTTGTGTTATTCTTTGAATTATTGTCGTTGTTTTATTTTCCATAATTACCTCGTTTCAATTATTTGTGAAAGTGTTACAAAATAGTCAGGGTGTAATTCGTGATATTTTTTAGTTATTTCGATGGCTTCTTCACTCTCAACTAATGCAATTACCGAAGCGCCTGAGCCACTCATAATACTTTTTTTTACTTTTAGTTCTTCTAATTCGCTAATTATTTCAGCAATTATTGGATATCTCGATATCGTATAATCTTGTAAATCGTTCTCCATTAAATTAATTAAACTATCGCCGCTAAATTCATCATAAGTAAGAACAGTGCCTGTGATCTTTTTAGCATCAACCATTTGATATATTTCTTTAGTGCTAACAGCAATATTAGGATTAACTAGAATTACCTTATACGGAATTTTTATATTAATTGGTGTAATTTTTTCGCCAGTACCTTCAACAATCGCAATGTTATCTTGCAAGCAATAAACGATATCAGTGCCAAATTTCATAGCAATATTAGTCTTTTCTTCAAACGTTAAGTTAAGACCATATATATTATTTATTGCATTAATAGTGCATGCCGCATCACTACTGCCGCCCCCTAGACCGCCAGACATTGGAATATTCTTTTCAATGTTTATGGTGAGACCCCCTGGGAACATATATTGTTCTTTCATGTATTTGGCAATCTTATAGACAAAATTGTTTTCTTCAGGCATATCATTATTAATAGTGACTTTAATTTCATCAGTTGTTTTATTAAATTTTAGAATGTCATATAAATCGATTTTGGCATTTAACATCTGTAGTTCATGGTAACCGCTATTTTTCTTACCTACTATTTTTAAACGCAAGTTGATTTTCGCATTTGCCTTGTAAAGCATTTGACACCTCCTATAATAATAATCGCATTTTACCAAGAGTTTCAATACCACCTATGGCGGCGCGACCATTTTCAATATATTTCAAAATATTATTAAAATCAACTACTTTATGAGTTGAAGTTGTTGCCACTTTTATTGCAACCACAGCTGGGTCATATGTGTGAGTATTGATTCTTTTTGGGCTTGAAGCAAAGTTAGCTCCACTTCCCATTAAGGCTTCAAAATGTGATTCACATGCCCCCGCAATAATCGTTACTTCTTGATAACCATACAATTTTCGAATTTCTCTTATGGCTGCTAAAAATGATTGGCTATTTTCATAATTTTCTAAATCTGCCTTGCCATTGCCGTTATATGAATCATGCCCTGTAATCACCACTATATCGGGTGTAATGTGCTGCATAATATCTTGAATTAGTTTTGCTGTTTCTTTTTCATGCAAATGAAGCCCAACATGAGGTATATGTAATTCTTCATATAACTGTAGACAATTATTTAAAAATTCTTGATCACCATCAATATGCAGCACGCGACCAAAGATAACTTTAGCTTGTCGTTCTTTCGATCCTTTGACAATGCTCTTATAATAACGATCATTTTTATTATTTTCTTTTTTTATGTCTTCGCTAGATGCTTTTTCTACTTCATCATATTTTGCCCATTTTATCATTCGATATGAGTAACCAACTAAAAGTAACTCTTCAGCTATTTCATTAATCTCTGTTACTTTATATATATATTTATTAACATCTGTTTTAAAAACAACCAAATCACCAATTATAAACATTTTTTCACCTACATTATTATATGAGAAAAAATGTTAATTGATATTATTGTTTGAAAAATACGTTACTAAGCAAAACAATTTCATCAACAGTTAAGTTTTCAGCTCTAATTTGTGGGTTATGTCCTTCTTTAATTAAAATGTTTTGCACATCATTTTTGGAAAGATTAAAACTAGCACTTATATTATTAGCCAATGTTTTCCTTCTTTGCTTAAAAATTGCACGATTAAACTTTAAAAAGAAATCTGTATTAATAGCTTTCGTCAATATTTCTTCCTTATACGTAAGTTTAATAACTGTACTATCGACCGCAGGAACTGGATAAAATGCCGTTTTAGGCACATTTATCACTCTTTCTACTTTCGTAAAATATTGAACTAATACGCTTAATGCATTGTAATCTTTTGTAGATGGTTTTCCTAATAATCTTTCAGCAACTTCTTTTTGCATCATTAAAACCATTTGTTTTACTGTTGGAACTTCTTCCAAAATTTTTAGTAGAATAGGCGTTGTGATGTAATAAGGAAGATTGGCAATAATAACCGGGTTAGTTAAATCATTATCTATGATATCTTTTTCAACATTACTTTTTAAAAAATCAGCATGTTTTATATATATATTACTATTATTCAAAAAAGTCTTTTCTAGAATATTAACCATATCTTCATCAATCTCATAGCAAAGTACGCGATAGTTATGTTCATTCATTATTCTAGTAAGTGATCCTAGGCCCGGCCCTATTTCAATGACATTTTGAGAAATGCTCGCTAGTGCATTAACAATCTTTTCGGTTATATTATCATCAACCAAAAAATTCTGGCCATAGCCTTTTTTAGCTGATAAATTATTTTCTTTTAATATTTTATTTACTTCAGTCAAATTCATATATTTCTTTCCTTTTTTTCATTATAACAAAAAAAGAAAAGAAAAGCAAAAAAAGAAAAAATAAAAGGGGCTCTCCCTTTTATTTTTCATCTTCATCCATGTCATCATCGTCATCTTCTTCAGTATATGCGACTACTTCAAATTCATTAGCTAAATCATCTTCTTCTTCATCTGTTTCTTCTTCATCGTCATCATCTGCTGCTAGCACTTCTGGAGCAATAATAGCTTCTGGTGGGAAGATTAGATCATCATCTTTAAGTTCATTATTCTTGACATCATCATCATTAAAGAAAATATCTTCATAATCGCCGCCATCTTTATCAAGTAATGTAGTAGGTTGGCGATCTTTTAAATCCCAACAATCATCACCACAGTAAATAAAGTAACCAGAAAGCATGAAATCCATAACAAATTGTGGAGTGGCTTCTTTTACTTGGCTAACTCTATATCCTTTTAACGACATAACTTCTTTAATAATAGTATTAATATTCTGAGGACTGCGTTTCTTTTTTAGCAAATCAATTGCTATTTCTAATAACGAATTATCTTTAACGCTCATTTTTTATTCCTTTCTCAAATACTCTAAACTTAATATTTAGCATATGAGTATTTATATCATATATATTGTATCAAAATGTTTTGCAAAATGCAAACTTTTTAATTATAAATAATTAACTACTGCCAAGATATCATAAGTTGATGAGTAATATCATTTTCTCTATCTAGTTCTGTCTGATATATTACTTCAATTCTATCTTTCTTTATATCTAAGAAATTAGTTGTACAAAGCATTGATATCTCAAAACCATCTATATTCATATCCGCATTAGTTTCTTTACTTAAATTATATTCCATTGACATAGTAACCTTACCATATCTTTTTAATTCAACCATATCTTTATATATATACAATTCCGTTTTTAATTTTAAATCGGTTTGTTCAATAAAAGTTAATTTAGTACAATCAGCAAGTTTCTGTAACTCACCATCAGCAATAAAGTTTAAACTTTCGCCACTACTTTCGTTTAAAACAAAATTAACATTTACAACCATATAATACTCCTATAAAAAACTCAAAATTAGAATTGTGGCAGCTCCTGGCATACGTAAGGTACCAATAATTAGAATAGTCCAAATATTAATTGGAATATTTAGATTAAGATAGCGACCAATTAAATTAAAAACAAATAAGAACACAATACCAAAAAGAATTGATTTCAAAAACCATTTTAATACTTTCATGCTTTCACCATTTAATAATATGATAAAAACAGAATCTAAATGCTTACTTGTTGCAATATTTATTAAACACCTGATAATCAGTACGATCAATTGTTAATGGCGTAACTGATATATATCCATCATGATACGCAGTTAGATCGCTTGTTGCAACAGTATCCCCTTTTTCAAAAAGCGGTTTACCTTTAGCAAAATATAAATCATCTTGTTTTACGAACACTGTATTAAATGGATTAATCCCCTGGTGGGTAATTTTAATACCTTTAGGGTGTGGTGGAAAGTTTACATTTAATAACATACTATCTTTATATATATCACTTGTAAACAAATCAGCAAAGAATATCGAGAAACCTTCAATAAAACTAGCAAAATCTCTTGGAGCGCATGATACAGCAATACCTCTTTTACCATAAATTAATGCTTCGCTAGCACCACCTACAGTACCAGAATAAAGGATATCATACCCCATATTAAGTCCATTATTACAGCCGGATATTACTAAATCAAAATCATATTTTAAATGATGTTTAGTAAAATTAACACAATCAGCAGGTGTTCCATCGAGGGCATAAGCTGGTACTTCACCAAATAAACCTGGCATTTCCTTAAAGCTCATTCCTCGCCGTAAAGTGAGTGCCTGACTTACAGCTGACTGTTCCCCACTGGGAGCAACGACAACAATCTCAAGCGGATATTTCAAAAGAGTTTCAACTAAAACGCGAATACCTTCTGCTTTTATTCCATCGTCATTAACAACTAGTACTTTCACTATTTAGCACCTGGATTGTTATACTTGTATTCTAGATGTACTAGATCAAGTTCATTTAACAATTCTTTCATTTCTTTAGTATTATAAACGGTAGCACCACTTGCTAATAAATGGCCACCACCACGATAATGTGTAGCCACTTCATTGATAGCCACATAACGTGAACGAATACGTACTCGGATATTATCACCATAGTCAACAAACGTTACCCAAATTAATGAACCAGCAATGTTACTCAAAGAATTTACAAGAGCAGCAGCTTCGTCTCTTGTTGTCCCATACTTTTCCATAATTTTTTCAGTGAAATAGATATAGCACACCCCGCTAGGTGTAGTTTTAATATGATTATATACATAACCTTGTAGTCTGAAAGATTCAATACTTTTAACATTTAACTCAGAATATATCTTTTCAATATCAATTCCTAAGTTTAATAAATAAGCAGCAGATAACATAACGTTACCATTAACACCGCGAAACATAAAGCGACCAGTATCTGTTACTATGCCTGTATACAAAGCGCTAGCAGCCTGAATATTAATCTTAAATATTTTATCAGAACGTAAAAATTCCGTTATTATGTTCGCACAGGCAGCTGATTTATTATCAACATATTGTAAATTCCCATAATCTTCAGAATCATCATGATGATCAATTTTAATAATATATTTACCAAGTTGCCAGCGTTCATCATAAATACGTTCTCTTATAGAAGTATCGACAACAATCACTAAAGCACTGCTATATATACTATCATCTATTTTATCATCTTCACCAAGAAAAGCTAAATACTTAGGGATATCATCCCCAACAGCATATATCTTCTTTTCAGGAAAACTTTCTTGTAATGTATACTTTAAACCCATCTGCGAACCGATGCAATCACCATCAGGTCTTTGATGACGATGAATAATAATTGTATCATACTCTTTTATCTTCTTAACTATCTCTTTAAAAATCATATTATTCCTCTGCTAACTTTTCTAATTTTTCAATTATTTCTTTAACTTGTTCAAAACTTTCCACAGTAGCGCCACTTGCTTGAAGATGCCCTCCGCCGCCATATGAAGTTGCAATTGTATTAATGTTTTTGCCATTAGAACGAAGTTCGACATATATCTTACCATCTTCATTTTCTGTAAATGTCGCCCAAATATTAATGTTTCTAATACCAGCCATAATGTTTACCATCCCTCTAGATATTTGATAAACATTAGCATTATATGCTAGTACCTCATCATACGTGTTGATTAGATATGCTACGCCACTTTCTAATGCAACAAACTTGTCCATCATTTTTGCTCTTAAACGCACATTAGCTAATTCATCTATATATATGTTATTATAAATCTTATCAATATCAATATCTTTTGTCATTAGAAAACTTGCCATATCAAAGGTACGGCTAGTTGTTGACTTAAAACGGAAACGGCCACTATCAGTAACCATCCCCAGGAAAATAGCTTCAGCAGCTTTCTTGGATAAAGCCATTTTAGTTTCTTTGATAAAGTGGGCAATAATGCTACAACAGCTTTCATACGATGTATCAACAAAAGACATATCACCATATTCACCTTGAGCGATATGATGATCTATCTTAATTAAGTATTTACCCGAACTAAAACGCTTGTCACTAATCAAATTAACTGAGCCTGAGTCAACTACAATAACTAGTGCATTTGCATATGTTTCATCAGCAACATCGTCCATTGGTTCTAAAAAATGGTACAGTTCTGATTCGTCCCCTACCGCTAACACTACCTTAGTAGGAAAAGTGTCTAAAATCGCTTGTTTTAGGCCTAATTGAGCCCCTAAAGCGTCACCATCTGGTTTTGCATGCCGATGTATTATTATTGTGTCATATTGAACTATTTTATTATAAATCTTGCGAAACATATCTTCACCACCTTGATAGTGTATTATAACACATATTGCCTCATTTAGCAAACAATTTAGACAAAAGGGATTAAAAGAAGTTGTTTTATCTATAAGAAAAAGGCCTAGATATTACTAGACCTTAAATCTTTTTAATATTTAATTATTGAACTGTATGTGCACCAACATATGTGAAAGTATCTTGATCATATGCTGTCCATTCAGACCATGTAAATGTTGTATTACCACATTTAACACTTGCGATTCTAACTAATGTCATTTCTTTAGTTGAAGCAGTAGCTCCAGTAGAATCAGTTCCTTTCCATTCACTACCTGGATCAGTACCAATAACACCAATTAGATCAATAATATCTGAACCTTTATATAATGCTACGGCATCATCACCATTATAATATGTAACTGTTGAAGACAATTGGCCTTTATTTTTTACAGCATCGTCAACACCAGCATTATAAATTACATATGTGCCTCCAGCAGCAATCATAGTGTCTTCTGTCCAATCAACTTTATTAGTTTCATGAGCATCTGCACTACCATTATTAAACATTCTAATTGAATAATCTTTTAAATTAATAGCAGCAGCGGTAGGATTATAAATCTCTATCCATTTATTATTTGAGCTTCCTTCACCATATTCTGAGAAGAATAAGTCAGAAGTTCCAGCTGGTTGTAATGCAGGAACCTTAACTGTAAATTCTTTAGTATCAGATTCAGCATTAGATGTGATTGTTGCAGTTAAAACAACTTCAGCATCTGCTTGACCAATTACAGGACGAGTAACTTTTGCAACACCATTTTCAATAGTAATTGCAGTGCCAGTCTTTACTGCCCAAGTAATTGTAGAACCTTCTTTACCAGTTAATGTTAAATTAGCATCAGCTGCTAATGTAGAACCTAATGTAAGTTCAGCTTTATCAGCAGCAACTTTTTCAGCATCTGTTAATTCAGGAGCAAAACTTAATGTATATAACGCTTCACATCCTGAATTAAATTCTTTTGTACCTTTATAGTTAGTTACCGTTCCACTTACAACGATTATATCACCAACCGCTAGTTTTTCTCCATCCTTCATACGATACACTAAGAATTCATTTGTTCCATCAGTAATTGTAAATGAAATGTTTTTAAAGTCAGGATTATATGCGGCAGTAATTTTTTTCACTATACCAAATACTACTTGAGTTTTTTCAAGATTAGCACCTTCTGCTAAATTAGCTGATGCAGCTATAATTTCAGCAACTGTTTTGTATTCAGTATTTGCAGCAGGAGCACTTGCAAATAGAGCTTCACATCCTGAATTAAATTCTTTTGTACCCTTATAGTTAGTTACTGTTCCACTTATTAGAACAACATCTCCAACTGCTAATGTTTCTCCGCCTTTCATACGGAATACTATGAAATCACTTGTTCCATCAGTAATTGTGAATGAAATGTTTTTGTAATCAGTACTATACGGAGTATCAATAGTCTTAACAGTTCCAAATACGTATTTTGTACCAGGCATGTTTTTGCCTTCTGCTAAGTTTGCACTAGCAGCAACAATTTCAGATACGCTTAAAACTTTTACTGACTCAGTAGGCATAACAACTTCTTCATCACCTACAAAGAATTCGCCAGCACGTTGAACGAAGATAACACGTTTTTCGCCATCTGTCCAATCTGCTTTTGAATTTCCATAGAAATAGAAGAATAATGTAACTTTAGTATCTGTTCCAACCGCATCTAGAAGTTTTTGATCTTCTACTGTTGAATTATATAAACTAATTGCTTTAGTTTTGTCAGTAGCATCAGCAAGATAATAGAATCCTTTATCATTTTTTGTAAGAACGCCTTGAGCATATAGATATTGTCCATATGGAGCAGTAGCACCATCAGTAATAGCAACTAAGTCAGTAATTTTTACTTCTTTAGGTGCGCTTTGAACCCATTTAGCAGCTTCTACTAATTTAAGTTCATCAACTCTACTAATTTGAGGTGTTCCTTGGAAATACTTCATTGCACCAGTAAGAGTAACTTTATCGCCTTCAGCAAATCCTTCAGGGAGAGAAACATAAACTAACAATGAACCAGTTTCATCTTTAATATAATAATCTTTGTACTTACTATATATTACTTCAATTGTGCCTTCTAATTTTACAACAGTACCTTCTTCTTGTTTTACTGCATCTTCAATAGCATAAGTAGCTAATTTCTTAACAGTAAGAGTAACTACATATGTATCAACTGTCTCATTAATAGTGATTGTAGCAGTAGCAGTTAATTCAGTATCTTTATCAACTACAGCGAATGCGCCATTAACCAATGTTGTTTCATCAGAAAGTGCCCAAGTAATTGTTGCACCATATTTTTCATTCTTAGTAGGAAGTTCAAACTTGCTACCAGATACATAATCAGTAGATAGAGCTGCTAAACTTGATTTAACAATTGTTATCTTATTTGCATCTGTTAGTACAGCCTCAGGCGCATCTTTTACGCTTCCTTCAACAACTGCACAACGTTTGCCATATGGCACATATGTACTATATGTATCATATGTAACGATATCAACATAAACGTATTTATCTTTTTTAGCTTCTAACTCTGTTTTACCTGTTTCACTATATGTATGATAATATACACAAATTTGTTCACCAGTATATGGATCTTCTAACCAGAAGTTATCTTTATTATCAGTATTGTATTTGCCATATACTAGTTTTGCATATAAATGATATGCACTTCCACCAAAATAACCTTGTTTAGGATCTTCTTTTTCAATATCGCTAATAGTTTTTTCAGCATATGTAATAGTATGAGGATCTAAAGTAGATTTTTCAACACTAATACTTGAACCAAATTGTAATGTTCCAAAATATGAAGTAATTGCACCGATAACTTTTACACGATCACCAATATTATATTCATATGTTCCATCATCGTTTTGAATGTCTTTATAAACGTAGATACCAGAAGTTCCATCGCTAATGAAGAATTGTCCATAGCCTTTTTCAGCCATGTATGTAGTGATTGTACCTTCTGTTTCAGCAACAAATTCATATGATTTGCCGCTAGATTCACCTCTTTTACCTCTAGTTGCAGGTTTCTCAGGAGTGCCAACGTTTTCTACAAACCAGAAATTTTCGGCAGCATTTTTAATTTCGCCAATTGTACCAACAAATACTGGACCAGTATAAGCAAGCACCTTAAATGCAAATGTTGATTCAGCTGTAACGCTTGCTAATGTACCATTACTCTTTTTAAAATCAAGAGCAATTTTTGCTTTTAGATTAACAGTAGCGTCAGTGTTTTGACCTTCTATAAAAGTAGGACGAACTACTTTTGCTGCTTTGTGAGTTGCACTGTTATCAACGATGCTAATAACATCTGTATTATCACTTTCCCAAACAATGTTTACATCATAGCCGTAATACGTACCTTTGAAAGGCAATAAGAAACTTGAAGTAACTTTATCAGTATCCATAAATGAAATTGCGCTTTTGTATTGTTCAATTGCTGCTTGCGCATCTTTTTCTGCTTGATCATCAACAATAGTAACTGCGCAAGATGTTAATGCTACAGCTGCAAATATTGCAATTGCTACAACAAACCATCTTTTTAGTGTTTTAATAAACATTTTTTTTCTTTCCTCCTAAAAATTATTTTACGTTGTTATTTATTATAAGTCAAATCTAAGTAGCGAGTTACCATAATTTGATAGTTATCAAAATATGGTTGAGCAATGCCAATCACACTTGTGAAAGTAACATCTTTAAATGCCTCCCATGTAGTGTTCTTTGTCATTCCATCAAGTTTTAATGCAACGTTTGCATCAACTCTTATGTTAATTCTTGTGCCATCAGGAGCTTCAGTATAGATTGTATATGCTTCTGTTTCTGCGTCATCTTTACCACCTGTAACTTTTAAATTATCTAGTTGAACTAGTCTAAATTTAAATTCAGGATTGGTTGATAAATTTAGTTGATTTGCTGTAACTACAACTGGGGTTGTTACATTACCACTTGAAACAACAGTAATAGTTCTATTTGCAACACCAACTAATTGAAGTGAACCAGAGTGATAACTTACGTTAGCACTTGTAGTAATATAATTTCCTCTTTCTAAATATGTATTATCAGAGAAACCTCCATATAGATACATACCATAAGTTTTACCATCACCTTCATGGAAGATTGGATCTCCTCCAGCCGGATTAGCATCATAATATCCAGTATCTACTTGTTCAATGTAAGCAGAAGATGCTCCAAGTTTACGAGAAATTATTCCTTCAATGTAAACTTTTACGCCCTTATATTCTTCACTTTCGATTGCTTTAGCAGTACCATAACGTTCAATAATTTGTTTTAAAGATAGGCTTAAGCCTTTTTTATCATAATCATATGTAGGATCTTTTTCGCCATTAGTGCGATCTTTGTATTTTTGCGCTCTATTATTTGCTAAGTTTAATTGCGATTCATAAATCTTCCCCGCAACACTTTTACTAGCAGAATAACCTTCTTCGATAATTTCTAGATTTAATAAACGATAATCACTAGCTGCCGTTTGGCGATACCAAACCCAGCCTAGGAAACGATTATTGCTATCTTGCAATCCTGTAGGATCAGATTGTAGAACGATGCTTTCAGCATTATTTAATTTTGATGCTGTAAACTTCGCTGCAGCAATCCCCCAAGGATCAACTTGATATGTTGATTCAGGTGTATCAACACCCAAATAACGAACGCTAATTGATTGTTCCTTACCACCAACAGTGGCTTTAAAATATGTTGTATCTCCATCAACGTTTCTGACTAATGTTGCATAGCAGACACCGTCTGTATCAAATGCAGAAGACGCTGTTGGTAAATTTGCAAGTTTTAACTCATCAGTATAAAGTGTTCTTGAACCCGTTGGTGTTACATCTCCACCGCCACCAGGAATTTCTTCACATCCAAATAATGTGAATCCCAGTGCCAACACGAACAAGAAACTAAATATTTTTTTGAATAACATATTTTTTCCCTTTTTAATTATTATACGATTGCTAAGCAGTTAGCAAGAGCTGCTGCATATGCTTCGTCTACAGTTGCACTATTAGAAACGACCGCGTCAATTAAAATTTCAACTTGGTCACGAGCTCTAGATGAGCCTAAGAATGCAGGAGATGTATAGAACATGCTTTGTTGTGTCCAGCCAACTTTTTGTGCTCTAGCAATAATAGAATTAGAATTTAAGAATTGTGTATATTCAGGACTATTATAAACTGAATTTCTTGTTGGGAAATAAGCAGTACCAGTACACCACTTTAATGCATTTTCTTGATTAGTAATATGTTTGATAAATAACCATGTAGCTTTTTCAACTTCAGGATTTAAATTTCTAAACATTGTTACATTAGTGCCTTGTTGGATAACTTGTTTTTCTGCTTCTGTTGCTGCAGCTCTTTGAGGGTATGTTGCAATACCTGCTTCAAATTTACCATTAGGGTTGTTATAACTAGCACCTGCAGAAGAACCTAATGAAATAGCACATTGGCCATTAATGAAGGCATTTGAACTATATGCAGTACCGAACTTTTTAACTGTACCAAATAAACCAGCATCAACATTTCCTTTAAACCATGTAATGGCATCTTTAGATTTTTGATCTGTACCAAATGAATAAGCACCAACACCATTATCAAATGAAGTGTATGTTCCACCCCATTGTTGAGTTAATGTAATGAATAAATTAGCTTGTGAGTCAACTGCGAAACCAGCTACACTGTCTTTTAATGCGCCATTATCCTTGGCTTGAACATCTTTACATTCAGCACTAGTTAAGAATATCTTAGAAATTTCTTCAACTTGTTCCCAAGTAGGATTATTCCAAGAAACAGCATTTAATACACTCTTATTGTTATCATCGTCTACAGTAACTTTTGATTCATCAACAACAACACCGTAAGGAGCTAATTCATCTTTATGATTATAGAAGAATGTTGCATTGTAGAACATAACTTCTGTAGATTTATTGAAAGGCATACTGTACATTGTACCAGCAGCATCATAAACTGTACCTTCTTCATAGAATTTAGAAACGAAGTCAGCTTTGTCAGCAACTGATAATCCAATTTCTGGATCTGTTGAATTAATGAATGAATCCATTTCTTTTACTGCTTGTGTTCTTAAATAAGCAGCAACGTGGTCAGGATAAGTTTGAGCTAAAGATGGAGTTTCACCAACAGGAATAGCTGTTAAAATCTTATCTCTTAAATCAGTATAACCACCTTGAGAAAGTTGTTCAACATTGTAGTTAGGATATTTTAATTCAAAAGAATCAATCATTTCTTGAATAACCACTTGGTTCTCAGCACCCATTGCGTGCCAGAATGTAATATTAATTTTCCCGTCTTCTGTAGTAGGTTCACAGCTTGCCATAACTAAGCCTAGTACAAAGACTGCGCAAATGCAAAAAATTTTCTTCATTTTTTTCTCCTTTATTTTTTTAATTTTTATTACTGCTAAAAAAAATTTAGTTTTAACCTTTGATACCGCTTCTTGATACACCCCGCATAATATATTTACGCAAGAAGATAAATACAAGAAGGAGTGGAGCTGTAACAACCATTGTTGCAGCCATCTGAATGTTATAAGCGGTTCTTTGAGTATCCGCATCAACGAATGATGCACCTCTTAAACCGTTTGTAATAAGACGCATTTCCATCTTATCTGCAACCAAGTTTGGCCACACATAAGCGTTCCATGAACCCATCAACTTTAAAATTGTAATTGTAATGATTGTTGGTAAACCAATTGGAATCATCACTCGTAATAAATACTTAAAATCACTTGTTCCATCAACCTTAGCCGCATAATACAGCTCATTAGGTATTTGTTTAAATGTTTGTCTTAATAAGTAGATATAGAAAACACTTACTAAGAATGGCACAATTAGTGCCTGATAAGTATTCAACCAACCTAGTGTGGCTACTGTTTTATAATTACTGATAACCATCATTTCTCCTGGTATCATCATGGTAGCCATAAAGATTGCAAAAACGGTATCTCGGCCTTTAAACTGTAATCGTGAGAAAGCAAACGCTGCTGTAATCGTAGTAATTAAAGTACCGATTGTTGATATAACACCTGTAAATATGGTGTTGTATAATAAGCGCCAAAACTGAAAATTCTTGTTTGTCATTGCTAAAACATAGTTTCTCCATTGAGGTTGCCATGTCCATAATGACTGTGTAGAAGATTCAATTTCTGGTAAAGTTTTCAATGAAGTAAGAATCATCCAATAGAATGGTAAAATTGTTAAAATTGCCATAAATACTAAAAATGTATATAAAACAATATTCTTAATAGTGGATGTTAATTTTTGTTTTTTTAGCATTAGTTCTACTTCTGTTTGATTTCGGATACCTAATATTTTTTCTTTATATCGAGCATCTTTGTTAGTAGATGAAAGCATTAAATAAGAAATTAGAATGTAAATCAACAGAATAGCAAGTGCTACTAATAATAGGGTTATATACCACTTCATAGTGCACCTCCTAGTAATGCACATAGCGCTTGCTAACCCAAGCGTTAAATGCAGTAATAATCATAATGATAATAAATAATATTACAGCGCCAGCTGCCGCGTATCCCATTCCATAACCATCTGGCCCACCTTTTATATTGTTATATATATACCAAACAACCGTTCCCATAACTGGTCTTTGCCAGTTAGTAGGTGTAGCGTTTGGTCCAAAGATGGAGATGATTGAGGAATATTCTTTAAACGCGCCAATAAATGAAGTAATTGTTAAATAGACAATTTGGGGTGAAAGTAGTGGAACAGTAATTTTTAAAAGCGTTCTACCTTTAGATGTACCATCTATTTGAGCAGCTTGATAATATTGCTTATCAATGCTTTGTAAACCGCTTAATAAAATTAAAATCTTAAATGGTAATGCATTCCAAATGATATATGACATTAAAACAATGTACATCTGTGTCATCTCAGCTTTACCCATGAAAGAACCTAACCATTCAATCCGATCAACACCAACCCAATCCAATAATGTATTTATTAGACCATAATCGGTATTGAACATAAAAGCAAAAACCATACCAATTGCTATTGCGTTTGTTACATATGGAAGAAAGAAGATTGTTTGTAAGATTTTTTGAAATTTAGGAATAGAATTAAGAGCTACCGATATCAATAGTGCTAAAATGATAGAAAGTGGAACGGATATTACAGCAAGTAGTGCTGTGTTTTTTAAATAAGTATTAATAAAGTCTCCGTTTGGATTTAGGATAGGATCTTTAATTAAAAGAATCTTAAAGTTTTTTAAACCAAATCCATCAAACGAACCATTTTTATCATAAAAATTAGCATATTGATAATTCTCTTTAAAGGCAACAATGAATGTATTAATTAGCGGGTACATTGTAAACACTATCATCAAAATGATGGTAGGTGCTAAATATATCCACGCCTTCCACTGATTCTTTTGTACTTCCATACTACTGAATTCTACCTTCAGTTATCTTATCAAACACATAATATTTATTCTTCTTAATCGTTGCTTTAATTGTATGTCCTATTTCAACATTTTTAATATCTGCATCTATAATAAGACGGAAAGTTGGGTTCTCTGAATTTTTATTGATACCAATAATTGACTTATCACGGCCAATATATTCAATGTGCTCAACTTCAATAGATAAATCACCAGTTCCTTCTTCATTAATTTCAAAACCTTCTGGTCTAATACCAATAGTAACTTCTTGATCAGGAAGTTTAGTATCATCTATTTTTTCATCGCCAATATATAGTGCGCCTTTTTCAGCTCTACCATTAAAGATATTAATTGGTGGTGTGCCTAAGAATTTTGCTACAAATTTATTAACAGGATTGTTATAAACATCTTGTGGTTTGCCTTTTTGTTGTTCCACACCATCTTTCATAACAACTATTTCATCAGAAATACTCATTGCTTCTTCTTGGTCATGTGTTACGAAAATGGTTGTAATGCCAGTTTCGCGTTGAATTCGTTTTATTTCTTCACGTGTTTGTAAACGCAAACGTGCATCAAGGTTAGAAAGTGGTTCATCTAGTAAAAGAACGCCAGGTTCCTTCACAAGTGCCCGCGCTATAGCAACACGTTGTTGTTGTCCACCTGATAACTGTTTAGGTTTACGATTCATCAGATTACCTATTGCTACTAAATCTGCGGCTTTTTGAGCTCGTTCTAAAGCTTCTGCTTTGGGAACCTTCATGTTTTGTAGTGGGAATAAAATGTTTTGCATTACAGTCATGTGCGGATAAAGAGCGTAGTTTTGGAAAACTAATCCAATCCCCCTCTTTTCTGGTGACAGTTCTGTAACATTCTCTTCTCCAAAATAGATTTCTCCTTCAGTTGGTGCAAGTAATCCGGCAATCATGTAAAGGGTTGTCGACTTACCACAACCTGAAGGTCCTAATAAACCAATTAATTTCCCAGACGGAATTGTGATGTCTAGATTATCAACTGCTCGTACTTCAGAATCTTTTTCTGAGAAGATCTTCGTTAAGTGAACTAATCTAATGTCCATTTTTCTATGTCCTCCATTTATTTTAAGGCACCTGCCCTATCGTGCTTATTATACCATATTTCGAAAAAAGTAGCAAATAATTTTACTATATTCTTTTGAGCACGTTTTTTTGTGAAAAAGAAAAAGTCACTATTAAAG
>CAYJAQ010000031.1:0-17286 GCA_964368275.1 uncultured Staphylococcaceae bacterium | reverse complement strand
CCATAGCATCTTTATGAAAGTTTGGTTCTCCCATATCTACGCGCACCTGGAATTGTGACTCATTTAAGATTGTCACTTTTTTTATTCCTGCTTTTGTTAATACCTCAAATTCATTAGTTTTATTAATGTTTTCTTCATAAACAAAACGGGCAAAACAGCGAATTCCATTGCCACACATTGTTCCTTCAGTGCCATCTTGGTTATAGAATAACATTGTTAATGGTTTACTTCGTACAATAATTAAGCCATCAGCTCCTATTCCTGTATAGCGGTTGCATAAAGTAAGAGCTAATTCATTATAATCTCTACCTAAAATATCTTGTTCTTTTACAATGACAAAATCATTGCCACAGCCATGATACTTGGCGATATGGATCATGTTATTCAGCCAACAATTCTTCTAGTTGATCAACAAGTTCATTCATACGATCAACTACAGCTGTAAATGCATCTAACTTAGTAAAGTCAACACCTGCTTCTCTTGCTTGTTCAACAGGATATTTCGAGCCGCCTGATTTAAGCAAATTAGTATAACGATCAAATGCACCAGGAATACCATCTTTAACATTCTTATATAGTTTTAAGCTTGCTGAAAAGCTTGTTGCATATTGGTAAACATAGAATGGTGTATAGAATAGATGAGGGATATATGCCCAAACATATTGTTTATATACTTCTTTCTTAATATCAAGACCATAATATTGCTTGTATAAATCAATCATAATATTAGATAATACTTCGTGATTAATTGGTTGATTCTCTTCTACTAATTTATGAGCACGTAATTCGTAATCAGCAAATAATGTTTGGCGATAGAAAGTACCCACAATCTCATCAATTGCTTTTTGAAGAAGCATAATCTTTTCTTCTTTGGTAGCATTGCCTGATTTAATAAAATAGTCTAATAATAAGTGTTCGTTAAATGTTGAAGCTATTTCAGCAACAAAGATAGTGTAATCTTGTAGACTAGCTGGTTGATTGTTCATAGCATATAATGAATGAATAGAGTGACCTGCTTCATGTGCTAAAGTGAAAACATCATCCAAATTATTATCAAAGTTTAATAGAATAAATGGACGGCTATCATTAACACTTGAAGAATAAGCACCAGTACGTTTGCCATCTTTTTCATATACATCAACAAAGCCTGGTTCTATTGCCATATGAGCATAGTTTTGGAATTCTTCTGGTAATTCTTTGATGGCATCAAAGAAAATATTACGAGCATCTTCATAACTATATTCTCGATTTGATTTAGCAAATTGCATAAAACGATCATATGTATGATAACGTTTCAAGCCAAGATATTTTTGTCTTAACTTAATATACTTCTTTAAAGCTTTGTTCTTAGTACTAGCTGTTTTTACAAGATTAGTATATACAGCAGTTGGAATATTATTGTTAAATAAATAACTCTCTAAAATAGTGCTGTAGTTGCGAGCTTTGGCACGTGCTTTATCAGCAGAAAGTACGGTTTCGTAGATAGTAGCATATGTGTGTTTATTTTCATCATAACGTTTGTATATTGCTTCAAATACTTTCTTACGATCAGCATCACATTCCGACTTTTCAATTAATCCTGTCCAAGATCCTTGTGTAACATTAACTACTTGTTTATTTTTTAGTTTTACTTGCTCACTCTTACCATCGCCAACTGCTAAACTGCTGTATAGTTCGCGACCTTTACCAGTAACAGGTGAATAATAGGAAAGTAATTTTTCACTTTTAGCATCTAATACATGTTCATTACTACGAAAAAGTTTTTCCATACTAAATTTAAACTCTGTTAATTCCGCATTATTGTCAATAAATCCCATCACTTTTTCTTTACCAATTGCTAAAATCTCAGGTTCCATAAATGATAGCTTTTCAGAGAAAACATGGAAGGCACTCATTACTTTAGCAAGTGTTGCATTATTTTGCACATCCTTTTTATTAAGGTCAGAACTTAAACTTGCATATTGATATGTTCTGCCAGCAATCCCATCAAATTCTTTTTGAAGTAAAAAGAACTCTTTGAAACTTTCTTCATTATCTAGCTTTCCTTCATAAGAAGCAAGTTTTTCAATATAACTAGAAAAGCCTGCTAAGCTAGCTTCAAATTCTTCTTTTGTCTTAAATAAATATGTTAAATCCCAATTCATATATAATCTCCTTTTTATGTTTTTATTATTTTATCACAAAATAAATTGTTTGTTAGAGTAAATGCTTATAATATTTTTATCAAGGTATCTTGGAGCTGTTTAATTAGTAATAATTATCTTCAAGCTTCTCACTTTGGTCTTTTGACCTTTAAAGATCTTTCTATTAAATATAAGTAATAATTCTAAAACATTTGTAATTGGCAAATTTTTATCAGCCATATAACCCTTATTACTGGTATATATTTGATAATTTGGTCTACAGATTATTTATTCTTCTTTTGGAGTTTCTTCATTTTTAATAAAGATATACCTATACAAAGCACACCAAAGAAAGAAAAAATATTATTAACAAGATATTTTTGTGAAGAAAAGGAGCATCAATTCAATACTCCTTTTTTGACCACAATCTTCTTTATGGCGTTATTTTGACAAACCACAAACTAATTTAAAGGGCCTGACTAACTTGTTAAATATTTTTATAAAAAGCACTCAATGAGTGCTTTTATTTTTTATTGGTTCTAAGTGATTTTAACAACCACAATCTTCTGTTCCTTTCCCTTCATACAAATAGGTTTCATAGGCAGGTGAACTTTTTAAAGTGTCATATCCTTTGGTAAAAACATATACCCGGTTAAAGCCATTTTCACCTAATGATTTGCCGATTTCTTCAACCAAACCTTCGCCATTATCTATGAGGAAGAAAGAGGTTTTGGTGGTATATAAACTATTTACCCAATTAATAAACTCATTTGGTTTATCTACAATATAATCATAATGAGCAGCTCCAGATATATGGGAAGTAGCATAGTCTTGACCTACCACTTCATTTTCACCTAATGGGCGAAAATCAATGATTACATATTCGGAATCAGTGTCCACTTGGAAATCGTAGAGTTCTTCAATAAACTTCTCCGGTTCATCAAACATCCGCATTTCATGTTTACAACCAGTGATTGTAAACAATAATGTTATTAGTATTAAAGTTTTAATTAATCTACGCATTCTTTTTTCACCTCTTCTAATAAATGATAATCTTCTGGTGTCATTTCTAATTTATCTAATAAATCGGGTCGCATTAAGTAAGTCTTTTTAATCGCTTCTTTTCGACGCCATTTATTAATATTAGCATGATGACCAGAAAGTAAAATCTCTGGTACACTTACTCCTTCATATACTGGAGGTCTTGTATACTGAGGATATTCTAATAAACCTTCGGTAAATGATTCTTGTGTTGTTGAATCATCACTTATAACACCAGGAATTAGGCGTGAAACAGCATCAAAAATAATCATTGCTGGCGTTTCTCCCCCTGTTAAGACATAATCACCAACCGATATTTCTTCGTCAATGTAATTTAACACGCGAGCATCAATTCCCTCATAATGACCACAAACAATAATGATGTGTTCTAATTTCGCAAGTTCTTCGGCTTTTTGTTGATTAAAGGTTTTACCACTAGGTGATGTTAATATCTTAAACGCTTCTTCGTTTTTAGCAATTGCCTTTAAGGCAAGATGAATTGGTTCAACACTAATTAACATTCCGGCACCACCACCATATGCATAATCATCAACAGTATGGTGTTTATTGGTAGAGTAGGTGCGAAAGTCAATAATGTTAATACTAATCAACTCTTTTGATATTGCTCTTTTAATAATTGACGAGTTAATAACACCTTCAAACATTTCTGGAAATAAGGTTAGTATATCAAATTTTATCATCTTAAACCTTCAATCTCTTCAATTATAATTCCTTCTTCGGTAATATCCTTAATAAATGCTTCCACGAAAGGAATTAAGATTTTTTTACCTTCTTTATCTTCAATCTCTAGTAAAGAAGATGACGGAATATCAACAATATCAACAACCTTACCAATCAGCTCTCCTTGAGTATTATAAGCCAATAAACCAATTAAATCATCATCATAGTATTCATCACTCGGTAGATCTTTTAGTTCCGATTTTTTAACATATAAAGTGGCACCAACATATTCAGTTACCAGATTAATATCTGTCAAGCCATTTATAGTAATCAAATAGCTATCTTTGTGAAAACGGGCTGAAGAGATTGTTATTTTTCCAATTTCATTATTACGTTCTATATATAAAGTATTTCCCGTTTCTAATCTTTCATCAATAAAATCACTGGAACTTTTTAGTTTTAGTTCGCCTTTTATCCCGAATGTTCCTACAATATTACCTACTTCTAAATATTCATTATTCTTCATGTTCTTCCTCTTGTTTAGCTCTTATTTCTTCCATATCAATATTATCTTGGTTTTTCTTATTACGATACACATTAGTTACGCGAAGTGCATTAATAATCGCGATTAGTGAAATACCAACATCAGAGAAAATTGCTAACCAAATGCTTAGATTGATATTAGCAATGGTCAAGATTAAAACAACAAATTTAACACTTAGAGCTAAAATAATATTTTGAACAACAATCTTTCTAGTTGCTTTAGCAATGGTGGCTGCTTCGGTAATCTTTTCTAAATTATCTGTCATAATTACGACATCAGCAATCGCAATTGCACCTTCTGATCCTGATCCACCCATGGCAATACCAACATCAGAAACACTGATTACAGGAGCATCATTGATACCATCACCAACATAAATTGTTTTACCTTGTTTTGATAAAGTATTATCTTTAATCTCAACTAGTTTTTCAACTTTTTGGGCAGGTAGTAATTCCGAATAAACAAAATCAACGCCTAGACTATTAGCCACATTTTCGCTAACATTTTTAGAGTCACCCGTGAAAATACCGATCTTCTTTACACCATGCATCCGTAAGAAATCAATTGTTGGAGCAGCTTCTTCACGAATTCTATCGCCTATTATTAAGTAACCCATATAGTTACGATCTTTCATAATATGAAGCACTAACCCTGTAGTATCTACATTAGGCACTTTTATCTTATTTTCATTCATGTTGCGAAGGTTACCAACTGTTATTTGCGCACCATTAATTGTTGCCTTTACTCCACGACTTGGAATTTCAACAAACTCATCAATAATTTCAGGGAAGATTTGCTCTCTACCATAAGCAGCAACAACACTCATACCAATCGGATGGGTTGAATGATATTCCGTATAAGCAGCGAGTCGTAATAATTCTTCTTGAGATGTAGCTGGATCAATTGGGGTAATCTGAATAACTCCAAACTCACCTTTAGTAAGTGTACCTGTTTTGTCAAATATTACATTTTCAATATTATTTAATGCTTCTAAATAATTGCTACCCTTGATAAGGATACCACGCTTACTAGCAAGACCAATACCACCAAAGAAAGTTAGTGGAATAGATATTACTAAAGCACATGGACAAGATATTACTAGGAAAATCATTGAAGTATAAATTGAACCATTTACAGTACCACCTAAATATAAATCATGCCAAGATGTCGTACTACTTAAGATTAGTTTTTGGAATACTGGTGATAAACTCGCAATAACAAAGGCACAAATAACAACAACTGGTGTATACCAACGGGCAAACTTTGTAATAAAGTTTTCCGATTTGGCTTTTGAAATACTGGCATTTTCTACTATATCTAAAATCTTCGACATTGTAGATTCACTATGTGGTCTAGTAACTCTAATCTCAATTACACTACCCATATTAATACTACCTGATAATACTTCATCGCCTACTTTTACATTGCTAGGCATTGATTCGCCCGTTAATGCTTTTGTATCAAGATAAGTTTTACCTTCTGTAATGATGCCATCAACCGGTATCATTTCACCATTTTTGACAATTACAGTGTCTCCTGGTAAAATACTTTCAACTTCAACTTCTAACACTTCACCATTAACTTTTACCCGTGCTGAACTTGCATCAAAACTTAGTAGTTCTGATATCGAACGACGAGAATGGTTAACGGCTTTTTCTTGTAAGAAAGTACCAATTTGATATAATAACATTACAAAAATAGCTTCAAAATTATGACCGGTAGCAATAGCACCAATGCTCGCTACTGTCATCAAGAAATTTTCATCTAAGAATCGACCGTCAAAGATATTTCTAAAGAAACGATAAATTACTTTATTACCTACTAATAGATAACTAACAATTGTAAGAATTGTTACTAACACACTTAAGTCATGGTCTTGCCAAGGATATTTGCCATCAACAGCGTACATAACTAAATATGAAACTAGCAACATTGCTACACCCATAATAAATAAGAAAATGTCTTTTAAACTAATAATAAATTTTTCTTCAGCAGCAACTCTTTTTCGGGTTGCAACATCCATTACCACAATACGATGATCTACTTTATGGGCAATATTAGCTACTTTTTCAACAATACCATCCATAACTAACGGATCAGTTGTTTCAATAATAAAACGTTCGGTCGGAAAATCGACTATGATTTGTTCATGATTCAAGTTTTTCTTAGCGAGGTTTTCAATCTTGGTACAGCACTGTGCGCAGTCAACCCCTTTTAGTTTTAGAACTTTACGATATACTTCTTTAGCTTCTTGTTCAACCAGAATAGTATTTCGTTCATATTTTTGAAAGGCTTTTAGTACCTTATTGTAAATACTTGCTGCGTCGCCTTCATACACTAGGTGGAGCGTATTTTGTTCTTTGTTTATATTAGCATTAACTACTCCATCAATTTTCTTCAACTCTTGAAAAATACGGCGATAGTTACTTTTATTAGTAACTTTTTGAATCTGATAACTCTTATTTTGCTTTTCCATATTATTCCTCCTCACAACATGTATGAACTAATCCTGTGTTGACAATTGTTCTAACATGCTCATCTTTTATACTATAGAATACCATCTTACCTTGCTTTTCAGCTTTTACCACTTTGGCTTCTCGTAAGATACGTAGCTGATGGGAAACCGCTGATTGGCTCATTAGAAGTTGATTAACAATTTCGCTAACACTAGCCTCTTTATTCATTAAATAAATAACGATTGCTAAGCGGGATTGTTCCCCCAAAACGGAAAACATATTCGAAAGGTTCAAAATTTCTTTACTAGAATCCATGTTTAATACTCCTTTTATATTTATAATACATATGAAAGTTTGTTCATATATAGTATACACTATTACTCTTGTTATGTAAAAGAAAAAGCACTAAATATTTAGTGCTTAATTATCGCTATTTTTCCACGCTAATGGCAGAAAGTAATTCATTTTTAAACGTTGTTTGAAGGGAAGTGTAATATTCAATTGAACTTGCGAAAGAGCCTTGAAATATTACAAAATAACCATTGCTAACTTCTTCTACTATTTTATCAAGTTCCGCTATCTTCGCGGTTACTATTTGCTTTACATCAATGGAAGTTTGCATCTGAGTTTCTTCTAATACAGCAACAGCATCATCGTAAGCAACTTTTTTCTCATAAACAACTTCATAAGCAAGGCGTTCAATTGCTTTTAAGTATTCATCTTTTTCAGTATACGCCTTTTCCAATTTATCTAATTCTTGTTTCAAATCAAGCTGTTTTAACGGATCTACTTCTAAAGCTACTTTAACGCGCTGTTTATTAACATCATGTTTTATCTTTCGTAATTCTTTTAAACCTTCTTGATAACTGCCTGTTTCTAGAAGATATTTTTCAAAGAAAATATCTAAATATTCTTGAAGAGTATTTTCAACATTAACAACTGCGTTATTATAGCGTTCTTTCGTATCTTGATAACGATCAGCCATAGCAGCAATTTTTTTATTAATCTCCTTTTTTTGATATAAATGCATATAACTATTTTTAGCGATTTTGTACATTTCTTCAAGTTTTACTGAATAAATGCTTGACACTTCATTTTGATATTGCATTATACGAAAGAGTAGATGTGAGTATGATAACTCATTTACTGCTAATTCAGAAATGTTGGTATTAATGTCCATAATATACTTAATTACTTGTGCTTTGGTTAAACCACTATTATTTTTAATGTGATAGAAGACATGATATTCTTCACAGGCACTATCAATTGCTGTTTTAGTAATTCCTCTGATCATTTCGGCAGTGCTACTATTTTCAGCAGTAACGGAAAGTACGATAGTATTATTCTCAGGTAAAATATCACCTTCTAACAAAAAGCCTGTTTTAACTAAAGCGTCAATAATTGTTTTTACCGCTTGATCAAGATTTTTATCTTTTAGATTTTCTTCGACTAGTAGCATTTTCCCTGCATTATTTTTGGCATATGTTGATACCACTTTAGTATCTTTGTCAATAATTAGTTCAACAGATGGATCCATACTAATATTAATAATTGCTATTGGTTCAATTGCTAGCTTTTCTTCTTCTTTTTCGCTACCAAAAATAATTGCTAGTGTTGTCACTACTAAAGCAAACACAAAGCAACCACCAAGTAACATCCATAATGTTTTCTTCTTTATCATGGTACGCACCTCTCTATTATCATATCATATAATTAGGGATTTTTCAAATAAACTAAAAATAAAAAGTAAAAAGTATAAAACTTTCTACTCTTCTTCTTTTACTTCTTCGCCATCAGTTAAAAAATTAATTTCTAAATGTTGTTTTTCGCGAATTGCTGCTGTATATGCAAGTGTTCGAATAGCGCTAGCTACACGGCCTTTCTTACCAATAACCCGGCCTAGATCATCTTTGTGAACTGAAGCCTCGATGGTTATAACATCATCTTTTTCAGAAATAACTTTGACAACAACTGCTTCCGGACGTGTTGTGAGCGGTTTGATTAATTCTGAGACTAGAAGTTCATAATTAACTGCGCCCATCTTTTCACCTACTCAGCTTTCTTACTATTGATGAATTTAACGATTAGGCCTTCTCTTGTTAATAAAGACTTAACAGTGTCAGTAGGTTTAGCACCATTTCCTAACCACTTCATTACTTTTTCTTCATCAAATTTAACTGTAGCAGGTTGAGTTAATGGGTTGTAAGTTCCAACGATTTCAATAAAACGACCATCACGTGGATTATGTGAATCAGTTGCTACAATACGATAGAATGGTTTTTTCTTTGTACCATATCTTTGCGATCTTAACTTTAAAGACATATTATTCCTCCTAAATTATTTTGTTATTAAAACATGACTATTATACCATAACAATAATAAAGTGTCAAGTAATTTTACTTAACACTTTAGTTATTTAAATATTTAATTATCCCATTAATAAAGTTGAGCTGCTTTTGAAAGTTTTCAAGTTTATCAGCAGCAGTAATTTTAAGTTTTACCTTTACTTCCTTCTCAAATTCTTTATAACTTTCGGGATGTTGATTTAATACAACATACCATTTAGGATGGTAACGCAAATAATTTAAGTAAATAGGGTTTTGATATAGTTTATCAGTAACTGTGCTTATCATTAATCCCACCAACTATTATAGTTGCCATTATAGAAGCCACCGGTTCTGCCGCCAAAGCTTTGGGTTATTTGTAAAACTTTTTGAACTGTATTTAATGTTTTGCTAACGGAATCAGGATTAATCTTTTTAACATAATTCATAATATTTTTCAAGTTTTCTGAACTTAATAAATCAATCGTGCCCCCTTTAGTAGCTGTTCCACGACTTTCTTGATACTGTGCCCACACCGGATTTTGTTCACCTAGGATTACCCAGTCTTCATAGATATTTTGCCAAGTTTTTTTGCCACTTGTTACATCATCACGAACTTTCGGATACTTAGCTACAAACTCCCTGAATTGATCCATTCGGCTATTCATTATATCACCTCACTATAATCTATTACAAAAGACCACTTTTGGTGCAAAAATAAGTGACACCAAAATTAAATATATGCCATAACCTAATATGAAGGAGGTATTTATGCTAAGTAAAAAAAGAAATTTCATGTCGCCTAATCCAAATCAAAACACATACCCAGTTAATCCTTATCAAGCACAAGCATCACCATTTCAGTATGACATATCCCGTCTTGAAACTGAAATAAATGAAAACAAACGCCAAATATCGGAAATGCTAAAAAGAATCAGCCGTTTAGAAAACTTCTTAGGTATTAGAAATGATAGTACTTACGATTCCGATTGTCGTTACTAACTATTTTATTCCTAAATCATTTAGTGTGTGAAAAATAGATATCCCGGTTTCTTTTTGAAACATCGCATCATACTGTTTTTCTAAAGCTTTGTTATTAATAATTGTTCGATATTCGTGATATGCCTTTGCAACATCACTTGACGGGAAAGCCCGATTTTGGTGTTTCCAAATCATATTAAAGAAATTTATTATTTTGATAATTTCTTCAGTTGTAAACATATCGTAGTCAATTTTGTAATTAACATCACTTCTACTTATGGTTTTTCCTGTTTTCTTTTGTGCCATGTCATTCACCTCGCAAGTATTATATCACATTCAGCAAAAATATAAAATCTAGGTAATAACATATTCACATTATAACACCTCTTCATATTATGAAGTAGTCAGAAGATAAGGGGGGAAATTATGTATCAACCTAATTATGGATATGGATATGGCTGTTGTCAACCAACTAACAATTGCGGATCTGGTTGCGGATCTGGTTCAGGATCTGGTTATGGCGGATATGGATATGCATTAATTCTTGTATTATTCATATTGTTAGTTATTATCGGTACAGCTCGTTGGTAAAAGGAAGATTACTTCCTTTTTTCTTTTGGCAATATATTTGCAATGAATAACGTTTTGTGTTATAATCCTTAAGAAAGTGAGGTATTAATATGCTCTTAATGACGGATATAATTAGAGAAGGTAATCCAAAACTTAATGAAAAAGCACATGATGTTACATTACCATTATCAAGTGAAGATGAAGATATTCTTCTTTCGATGATTGAGTACATTGATAACTCAATTGATGAAGAGATTGCGAGTACTTATCACCTGCGCCCGGCGGTTGGACTTGCTGCTCCCCAAATTGGTGTTTTAAAGAAAATGATTGCCATTTATGCTACTGATGAACATGGTGAGGATCACTTCTATGCAATGGTTAATCCCAAGTTAATCAGTTATTCTGATGAATTAACCTATCTTACAACTGGCGAAGGCTGTCTTTCTGTTGATCGCGATGTCGAAGGGTATGTTCACCGTCCTCGCACAATTCGCGTTAGTACTTATTTATATGACGACGGCAAACTAAAACAAGCTGTCCTGCGATTAAAGGGGTATATGGCTGTTGTCTTCCAACATGAATATGACCACTTAAATGGTATTTTATTTCCTGAACGCATTAACAAAGAAAACCCTTTGTACATACCAGTAAATTCTGTACCAATTGTATTTAAGAGTGAGGAAGAAGAAAATCCAGAAACTGAGCACTAATTATTTATCTGATATTTAACCTTCATCGGCAACATCCAATGAAGGTTTTTTTCATTAAAATGTGCTTTCTTTGATAAAACTGCTAAAGTGTAGTATAATAATAAAAAAAGTGAGGTGAAAATATGACAAATGGTTTTTCAAAATACTTAAGAAGTAAAAAGAAAATAATTAGTAAGCTAATTGAAAAACTTAATGAAAAATACGAGTTCGTCAGTGTTCTTGGAACTGATGTTAGTGGTTACAATATATTTGTTGATAAGTATACTCTAAACTTAACACCAAGTGGCATCACTGAATGTGGCTTTTGCATTAAAGTCTATTCCGATGGTGTGTATAGTGAATACTCAACTAATGATATTAATGACAAAAACTTTGAAGAGATTGTTACAAATATTGAGAAACTCGTTAATCAAGAACGTTTAACTGAAACGGTAAAAGTTGGGGTTTTACAAGAGGAACCTTTGGTAAAAAAATTTACGCGTAAACCAGTTGGTCGTGCATATAAAAAAGAAGAAATAATTGAAATATTAAAAGGTTATGTCCAAGAAGCCCTTTCGACATCACCACTTCTCGTTAATGTTCGTGTTGGCATGGAGAATTCAGAAATTTCGAAGTTATATATGTCAACCAAGAAAGATTTAGAGCAATATTATACTTGGAGTAATCCACGAACCTTTGCGCTAGTGCGAGAAAATGATAATACAAAATATGCTTATGATGGTTTTGGTTCTAATAACATTGAGCAAAATTTAATCGAATTAAAGAGTCTTTTAAAAGAAACCATTTCTTTAGCCATTGAACTGCTTTCTTCAACAGTTCCTACCCCTGGTGTTTATGACATTATTACTGATCCATCAATTACAGGTTTAATTGCCCACGAAGCATTTGGTCATGGTGTAGAAATGGATATGTTTGTTAAAGATCGTGCTCAAGCAAAAGAATTTATGAATAAGTTAGTAGCTTCTCCGCTTGTTAATATGCATGACGGCGCTAATTCAACTTTTAGCGTTGCTTCTTATTTCTTTGATGATGATGGTGTTTTAGCCCATGATACAAAAATTATTGATAAGGGTATTTTAGTAAATGGTATTTCTGATGTCTTAAGTGCCTTAGAATTAGGTACAACTCCAACAGGTAATGGTCGTCGAGAATCCTACAAGCGAAAAGCATATACTAGAATGACTAACACTTTCTTTGAAAGTGGCAAAGACAAATTAGAAGACATGATAAAAAGTATTGAACATGGCTACTATATCTATCAAACTAATAATGGCATGGAAGACCCTAAAAATTGGGGTATTCAATGTACTGCTCATTATGGCCGGGAAATCAAAAATGGTGAGTTCACTGGTAAAATAGTTTCACCTGTTGTCATGAGCGGTTATGTTATTGATTTGCTTAATTCTATTACTGCTGTTTCAACGGATTTTAAAGTTATCGGCAGCGGTTCTTGTGGCAAAGGCTACAAAGAGTGGGTTAGAGTAAGCGATGGCGGCGCATGTTTGAAAGCGAGGGTGAAAATTGGATGATTAAATTATTAGTAAAATGTTTAAATGAAAATCCTCAAGTTAATGGTTGGCTAATAAATGAAACTACTAAGGAAACTTCTGAACAGTTTTATGTTATTCACCGATTAGAAACAACACGTGCAACTAAAACTTGTGAATATGTTGTTACTGTATATCACAAATTCGAAAGTGACGGCAATAAGTATTTAGGTTCTTCTTCTTTTGTGGTTAGTCATAAGTTATCAAAAGCCGCCATTACTGAGTTAATCAATGATGCTGTATACGCAGCAAGTTTTATCAAGAATAAAGAATATGAATTAGTTAAAAATGTGGCTAAGAAAACCTTTAAAGAAAAGGAGAATAATTTAGCAGGATTTGAACTATTAAGTAATATCGCTAAGATATTTTTTGATAATACCAATGATAATGTTAAATTTAATTCATTAGAACTTTTCTACGAGAAAGCAACTATTCATATCTTAAACTCAAATGGTGTTAATCTAAAGAAAACTTTGTATAATACTAGCATTGAAGCAATTCCTTCTTATAATGGCGAACAAAAAGTAGAATTATACCAAATGTTCCGCTATAAAGAAATTGACTTTGAAAAGATTAAAAATGATGCTATTGATGTTGTCAAAGACGTAACTACTCGTTACTTAGCAAAACCAATTAAAGACTTGCATAATGTTGATGTAATCTTACGTAATGCTGATGCTGGACAATTCTTTGATAGTTTAATTGAGAATTACTCATATGCCGGAATCTATAAAGGAGCAACTAATAAAAAGATTGGTGATTCTGTACAACCAATTATTAAGAAAGATGCTATTACAATTAGTCAAAAGAATAAAACAAAAGCTAATGCCTTTGATGGTGATGGCGTACTTGTAAAACCTACTAAAATTATTGAAAAAGGTGTTCTTAAGAGTTATTATGGTGGCAATCAATATGCTAACTATTTAGGTGTTGAACCCACTGGTATTATGTCAAATATTATTGTTAACAAAGGTTCTACTCCTGTCAGCTCCATGTTCAAGAAACCATACCTTGAAATTATTGCATTATCAGGTATTCAAATTGAAACATATAGCGATTATGTCGGCGGCGAAGTAAGACTAGCAATCTATTTTGATGGTAAAGATTATTATCCTGTTAGTGGCTTCTCATTTAGTGGTCAAATAAATAAGTGTTTAGAAACAATTACCCTTTCTAAAGAAACTACTTCAACTACTTACTATGAAGGACCAAAATACATAAAACTAAATAATATGGAAATACTATAAATTGTAAATAAAATATGATAAATGAAAAGGTTGAAAGTATATTTTTCAACCTTTTTGTTATATCCAAAAAATGATATACCAGTTACCAAAATAAAATAATCCGCTCTAAAAAGCAAGGATTATTAGTTTTACTAGTATAATTTTTTAAAAGAGTCCTACTATTGATGTCTTAGCAAGTCCACTATTCATTAAATTTTTAGCCACTTAAAAGCATTTTTTAAACCATCTTCGGTTATCTTAGTGGTTACGTAATCTGCTGCCTCTATTGCTTTTTCGGAACTATTAGCCATTGCTACTGCTTTACTAGCTCTTAAAAACATTTCTACATCATTATCGCCATTACCGACAACATATATATTTTCTGGCAAATAATCACCTACTTTGATTACGGTATCAATTCCCTCCGCCTTGGTGCGCTTTGGTGGCAAAATATCACAACCAAAATCACCCCAATAGACAAAAGATAATGATGGGCAAAATGGTTCGAGCTTTTGGATTGTTTTTTTACTAGCAAATGCCCAACCCATTGAGTAAGGTAGTTTTGAATCAAACACATTGTTTTTAGTATTAATAATAATATCTGTTGTTTTAACTCCCAAAATCCGCATTACTTCTTCATTACAATACCGGAAATATGCATGGTCTAATGAAAGTAGAGCAATGGGGAATCGTTTATAACGCAGGGCAAGTTTTAAATTAACAATTTCGCCTTCAGGAATAATAATTTGTTCAATGGTCTTACCATCTATAACGATATGAGCACCATTCATTAAAACAAAGCCTTTGAAATAGGGCATAAGATCTTCCATCATTCCTAGTGCAAAACCACTACGACCGGTAGCTAAGAAAAGATCATTATTCTTGCTGGCGTTAATAATAGCAAGTTTTGCTGAAGCGGGGATTGCTTTGGTTCCATGGTCATATAATGTTCCATCAAAATCAATAAAAACAGCTTTTCTAGTGTTGCTCATACCATACCTCTTTTTTCATGTAATATTATAACACATTATTGATATTTGCACAGCATATTTTATTATTCTTTTATTTCTTGCCGTATTACTTCCATTTTTTGAATTAATTTGTTATAATAAGAATAATAAGAGACATACTTAAAATAATGAAAGGAAAAAATATGAATAATCCAAATAAACAAAAAAGACCTAATAAACCAGAAAATAAAAATGATATTCGTATCGCTTCACTTGGTGGTCTTGGAGTTGTTGGAATGAATTGTTATATTGTTGAAGTGAACGGCGAAATCTTAGTTATGGATGCTGGCATATTATTTGCTGGTGATGAGATCCATGGCGTTGATTATATTATTCCCGACTTCACCTATTTAAAGGAAAATGAAAATCGC
The DNA here is from genome assembly GCA_964368275.1 of uncultured Staphylococcaceae bacterium. Taxonomy (GTDB): domain Bacteria; phylum Bacillota_I; class Bacilli_A; order ML615J-28; family CAG-313; genus CAYJAQ01. Next base: position 1,702 of record CAYJAQ010000031.1, on the reverse strand, counting down.
ATTGTTGGCCTATTTATTACCCACGGCCACGAAGATCACATTGGTGCTTTACCATTCTTATTAGATCACGTTAAAATACCGCATATTTACGCCTCAGGGCTTGCTGTTAACTTGATTAAGAATAAGATGAATGAGTATCCCAAAATATCCTATAACATCATAAATTATACCAACGATTCTGAATACACTTTTAAAAACTTTAAAGTGTCATTCTTTAGAACCAACCATAGTATCCCTGATTCGTTTGGCATTGCTATAAAAACTAATCTTGGCTATATTGTTAATTCCGGTGACTTTAAATTTGATTTTACCCCTATTGGCGAAAAAGCTGATTACTACCGAATGGCAAAACTAGGTGAAAGCGGCGTCCTCTGCTTAATGGCTGATAGTACAAATGCTGACGTTGAAAATTTCTCTCTGTCAGAAAGAAAAATTGCTGAATCTATTAAACAAATTTTATCTAGCATTGAAGGACGTATTATTATTGCAACCTTTGCTTCTAACGTTTATCGTGTTCAACAAATTGTTGAAGCAAGCCACGCTCTAGGCCGAAAAATTATTGTTTTTGGCCATAGTATGGAAAAAAATATAGAAGCAGCCATCAGATTAAAATATATTAATGTACCTAAAGGTACGATTGTCGGCTCTCGCGAATTAAACAAATGTAATACAGATCATGTAACAATTCTTTGCACAGGCTCACAAGGTGAACCATTAGCTGCTTTATCAAGAATTGCCAATGGCACCCACAAACAAATTAAACTTCAACCTGGTGATACAGTAATCTATTCTAGTAAACCAATACCTGGTAATGAACAGTTTATTAATCGTAATATTAATATGCTTGTTAAGAATGGCGCAAATGTCATTAAGAATAGTCCCCTAACTGATACGCACACAACTGGACATGCTTCTGTTAATGAAATTAAGATGATGCTTAGTTTCATGAAACCAAAATATTTCTTACCAGTCCATGGTGAATACAATATGTTAAAGCGCCATGCCAATATTGCCATCGAGATGGGTATTAAGAAGGAAAACTGCTTTAGTTTAAGTTGTGGTGATGTCTTAACATTTAATGGTAAAGGTCAACCAAAAATAATCAAGAAAGGTATATACACTTCTGATATATATCTTGACTCTAACTTAAGTGACGTAGCTAGTAATATTTTAAAAGAACGAAAGAAACTAGCTGATGAAGGATTAATCACCATCATTTATACTATCAATAAGCAGAAACAAACGCTAGCTCCAACCAAACTTGTAACTAGTGGTTTCTTTGATGTTGATAAGTCACACCAATTAGCTAATGATATTACTAAAAAAGCTAATGAAATATTTCAGGATGTTTTATCAAAATACAAATCAATTAATGCACTTGCGATTAAGAACCAAGTAATGCTTCGTTTATCCCAATACATTTATGATAAGATTGAACGTAGACCATTTATTCTACCAATAATTACGATTATTTAAAAAAAGTAAGGGTCTGTCAAAAATTCTACTGAAAGATAGACACTGATATATCTTTTATTAGACGATAAATTGACCCTGTCAAAAATTCTACTGAAAAAAATTAGGTCTATATGCTCACTTTTAATATGAGTATATAGACCTTTTTTTGCCATTTCTGTATAGATCAGTATGTCCACAAATAGGACATCTTTCATCACCTGGTACATAATAAGCATCAACATAGATA
>CAYJAQ010000030.1:0-17859 GCA_964368275.1 uncultured Staphylococcaceae bacterium | reverse complement strand
TTTTTTATATAAGCTTTTATTATTCTTAATGCTTGATAATAGATGCTCTTCAAACTGCTAATGTTCATTTGCATCTCTTCAGCAATCTCGCTAAATTTCATATTATAGCCAAGTTTCATCAAAAGAATTTGATAAGTATTTTCGCCGACAAGTCTTTCAATATCATATAGCATAATATTAAGATCAGTAGAAAAATTGTTATCATAGGCATCAACCTTTTCATTATCAGTAGCTAGAATCCGCCGATGATGACTAGTATCACGACAAAAATTTTTCAAATGATTACTAGTTATCTGGTAAACCCAAGTTCCGAAGCTTGCTTTTTGAGTTTCATATGAATCTATATTACGTAGTATTTTGACAAAAATATCTTGCACTATATCTTCCGAATCACTACTATTTTTCGTATACTTTAAAGCCAAATAATAAATCTTACTAGCATATGCCTCATATATTAAGCAGAAAGCATCTTCGCTACCATATTTCAATTCTTTTATTGTTTGATGTGTTATTGCTATGTTATTATTTTTGCCCATAAAGCAATCTCCTATTTAATAAGCAATACTGCTTATATTTATTTATACACATAATAATCTAAAAAAGTTTTAACAATTATGTTTATTTTGCAAAAATAGGCTACAACATTGTTGTAGCCTGTCAAGTCATTTTATCACATTAATTATGATTTTTCATAATTCGTAAATAAAATGGATTATTTTGTCTTTCATTATATATAGTAGTTTCTTCACCATGGCCTGGATATACTATATAATCAGTTGTTAAGTTTAAGAGTTTTTTTATGCTTAACACTAAATTAGTTGTTGAACTTGTTGGCAAATCAGAACGGCCAACACCATTATAAAATAAGGTATCACCAGAAAACATCATATTTTCCAGCAATAAAACAATTGAACAATTTGTGTGCCCTGGCGTAAACAACGTCTTCAGTGAAAAGTTAGGTGCTAATTCAAGGATTTTGCCATCTTCAAGAAAACTATAGGTAAATTGCTGAGGGTCTAATACTTTAGCATTATTAAAAAACCTACTACAACTTGTACTTTCATTGCTTAGTTTTGAATAAGCATTGCGATGTAAATAAAGCGTTGCATGATAATGATTGCAAACATCAGCAAGTGCGGCAAAATGATCATAATGACCATGGGTTAAAAAGACACCTATTACGTTAAGTCCTTTTACAGCAATCTTTATGCTTGATAGACTATTTGATGGATCAATAATAATCGCATTTTTAGTATCTCGAACAATATAAGTATTACTGTTGTCACTCTTCTCACAAATAGTTATTACTTCTAGCATTTGGCCTTTGGTAAGCTTGCGGCAGCAATACTTTGACCTACTCGACGGCTCTTTTCATCAGGCATCATGATTTGAATGCTACTATATTCTGGGAATTCTGTCTTAAGAACTTCTTTTGCTTTTTCAATCAAGATGTCGCCACCTTTACCGCTAGTAACGCGTCCTAATAATAGTAAATACTTTATATCATAAAATTGAGCATAGTAAGGAATAGTATATCCCAAATATGTACCAATTGTTTCATAAATTTCTTTAGCAACTGGATCATCATTAGCCATTAGCTTTTGAACAATCTTTAACTTTTCAGCTGGTGTATCAGCCGCACTTAAATCAATATTAGCAGCTGTTGCTAATTTAATTACACTATCTTGGCTAAAGTATTTAACACCGCAGCCGTAATCCCCACTCCATTCATCAACCATTGAGTCTTTATTATAATCAACTGGAACGAAAGCAAGTTCACTTAACCATCCGTTAATATTACCATCTTTATTAATATAACCAACAGCCTCACTAGTACCCATTGCAATACCAAGAACATTAGTATCATGTAAATCTAAGGCACCAGCAAGAGCTGTTACATCGCCATCATTTACCACAACTAGTGGAACATCACCAATTTCTTTTGCAGCCCGAATATACATATCACGAACTTTTTGATTAAATAAGTCACGAGGAACTTTCACAAATAAAGAAGCAACACGGACTTCATTATCAATATAAATACCAGCACTACTTACACCAATTGCATCTACTCTTGGCATTTTAGCTGCTGCTCTTTTAAAGCTATCAACTATACCAGCATAATGATATTCGGGGTCAGCATTAACCTTTGGTAACCATACTACTTCTTCACTGTAGATTACTTCTCCATCTACAACAGCGCTAACCTTACGGTCAGATCCACCAGCATCAAAGCCAATTCGGCAGCCTTCTAAATGACCACCTACTGGAATAGATGCTTCAACACTTGACGGAACATTAGTAAAGTCAGTAATAACTACTTCAAAAGGAGCATCATAAACATCGCTCATAAAATTAACATCAAAATCACGTTTGCCGCCTTTGGAGAAATCGGCTTTAATTGTTTCTGCTAAACTCTTTGGTGCAGCAATGTAAACTTTATAGCCGCCAATTACCCATAGGATACTTTTAATAATTCTTTCAATCATTTCTTCATTTTCTGAACAATTGCTAGGAATAACTTCAATATCATAACGATAACGATAACCATTTTGACGTTCTACGCAAAGAGCTACTTTTTCCTTCACAGGTGATTTAGCAACTTTAGCATTAAACTCACGTAGTTTAACAATCATAGGTTGAAAATTAGGGTCTAATCTTAATGAATATCTTAATGACATAATAAAACCTCTTTTCTATATTTGTGTATATTATATCATATTTATAATTATTTTGGCAATCTTATTGTTATTTTTCTTTTCCAATAATTTTGTTATTCTATTCTTTTTCAACCCGATGATCGTTATCAATAATAATTACATCACTACCAATTTTAATTAATTTATTCCAAGGTATACTAGTTGCATTTTTAGAGGAAAATAGGCTTGATATTTTAAACCCCCCTTGTATTTTGACATTAAGTATCTTACCAGTTAAAGTGTCGACTTCTAAATCTGTTATCTTACCTATCTTCGCACCATCGTGATCGTTTATTATGTCTTTTACAGTAAGCTCTGACAATAACATTTTTCTCATCCTTTCCCTATATTATATGTGTATTCGCCTATTTGGTGCAAAAAAGTAACCAGAAATATTTCTAGTTACTTAATTTCTAAACGATCAAGTTGGCAATATAAGCCATCTAAGTTATAACGTAAGCGTTCTTCGCCGACAAAAACATGAACAACGACAGTTCCAAGGTCCGCTAACAACCACTTTGCATCAGGCATATCACGATAACTACGTAGTTCAAGACCAACTTCTTCAGCCGCTTGGCGTAAATATGTAACTGCAGCGTGTGCTTGGCGCGAAGTATTAGCACTAGTTATTATGCTATAGTCGTAATATGGTGTAACCGGCTTCATATCATAAATAATCGTATTAAAAACAACTGCTCGATCCATTTCCTTGATTAGTTGTTTTAGTAATTCATTATTTTTCATTCTTCACCTCAGTTTCTGGTATTGGCTTTTGAGCTACAAAAGCATTGTAGGTTGCAAAAGTATCTTCAAAAATATAAACATTTATACTTATTAAGCGCATTAATTCACGCGTAATAATCGTAGTAAAGCATTCATCAAACCCTATTTTCAAACTTTCGCGTAATTCTTCAACACCAGCATAGTTACGATTTTCTTCAATAGCATCCGATACAAATATTATCTTATCTAGTAAATTCATATTAGGATTACCCGTCGTATGATAGCGAATTGCCGAAATAATATCTGGATCATCAATATTCAACTCTTTTTTCACTAATATCGCCCCTAAAATGCTATGACACACTTTTGGCGCTCTTTGATACATTTCAAACGCTTCAGGCGTTGAATTTTGGCGTAAAAGTTCTAGAACTTCATCTTTATGGTACAATTTTGCATAATCATGTAGCAAAGCTGCTGTTTTCAGCTTTTCCTCATCCAACTTAAAATCAAACATATCATTGATCTTTAAGGCCATTTTGATGACACCTTGAATGTGAACATAACGTTTTTGGGTATGTTCATTGCGCATAAACTTTTCAGCAATTATTTGTTCTAATTCTTCATATTTCATATAAACCTCTAAAATAGATCAGGAACTACTGTCAACAAAATATCTTTTGGCAAGGTAATTCTAATCTTAAAATTAGTCCCACTTAGATGAATATAGCCAATCCCAGCAATCGCAATATCCCAATGTTTAGTTTCTTCATCACATGATAGTTGATAACTTTTACTAATCATTTCATTAAGGTGGCTGCGTTCTTCTTCATCATATGGTGGCACAAGTAGGGTATAGCGTGATGATTCTAATACCTTATCAGCGTTTTCTGTTTTTGTGCGGTGTAAATATAAGTCATTAGATACTAAGAAGGAAGCACTAATTTCATCGCCAGCTAAATCAATTCGAGCTAAAGCACCAATCAAGAAAGTCTGTTCGCCTTTTAATTGGTAAGTACGAGGTTTAATAAATTGTCGAGGAGACAAAACCTTAATTGAAGCTTGCGTTAAATAAGTACTAATATTTTGAAGATTAATCATCCCTGGGGTATCAATCAAATAGCAAGTTTCTTTTTTGCTGTTAACACCAATTGGTATTTTTATTATGTCAACAGTTGTTTGATGCTGATTACTTGTAGTAATAACATCATTTTTTGCTTCACCATATATTTTAAGTATTGTATTAATCAACGTCGATTTACCAACTGACGTAACACCAATAACATAAGTCTCAGTGCCAGGATAATTCTTTCGGGTAAAATACGCCCGAACTTTTTTCATTAATTGTTCAATATTTGCCTGTTTGATAGCCGAAATATAAATAACTTCCCGAACATTTAGTCCATCATTAACCCCAATTGTTTTAATTAATTCAGTTAATGTTCCTAGTTTTAACGATTTGGGTAACACATCAGTTTTATTTACTAAAATAATAACAGGATTATTTCCTACATAGTCTGCTAAATTGCTAATAAAGCCACTATAGATATCCATAACATCAATCATTAATAAAATCAAAGCTTCGCGGCCCTTAATATAGGCAATCTTATGATAATAATCTTTCGCCATGTTATTTAAAGTTTCAATTGATGTCATTTTTTCATATGTCATTTTACTATAGTCAAGATTATGGCGTTTTATACCATAACATCTTTGACAATAAACTTGATCACCATGATCTACAGTTGCTGAAACTGGGGTATAACCCGGTTCCATTGGATTACTTGTTTGGATTTTTGCGCCACAGCCAATACATTTACTCATATAATTCCTTTATTTGACTATATTTATTATAATCAACTTTCTTCATTTTTTGCATGATTCTTTTTTCACGAATACGATTTAGATTAGTATACCATTTTTGAGAATGAACATTGATAGTTTTCACAAGAATGTTATCAAAACCTAGGCGATTAAAACAGAAAACATCAGTTACCAATTGATCACCAACAGCTATTACTTCTTCCTTAACAATATGATGTTTGCTAAAATAGCGAGCAATTCGATAAGTAAACGGTTTATTGGCTTTGTAAATGTAGCCTTGAACAGCCAAATCATTGGTATAATAGCCAATTCTTTTTTTGTTGTTATTAGATACTAAATATACTGAAAAACCTAATTCTTTTAAACGCGTAATCAGCTGAATTACTTTTGTGCTAGGTGTATGTTCATCATAAGGTGCTAGGGTATTATCTAAATCAAAAAGTATTATTCTTTTACCTTTTGCATATAATTTAGCGAAGTCGATATCATAGACACTACGCACAATATATGTAGGAATATACTTCATATGACACCTCTTTCAAAATACTAATACTATTATACTAAATTTTTTTATTTTTGTCTAATAATATCCCCTTAAGGAGAATTTATGATTAGTTTATTATCTTTTTTATTCTTACCTTTACTAGGTTCAATCAATTCTCAAAGTTTTCCAGATGTTTTATCACCCGAGGAAGAAGCCAAATATCTAGAAGCATGGCAAAACAAGGATTTTAGTGCCCGCGATAAGTTAATTGAACATAACCTACGTCTAGTTGCTCATATTGTAAAAAAGTTTGAAAATGTACGTGACGATAAAGATGATCTACTATCAATTGGTGCTTTTGGATTAATTAAAGCCGTTGATACATACAATTTTAAATCCAGCACTAAGTTAGCAACTTATGCAGCACGTTGCATTGAAAATGAAATACTAATGCATCTTCGTAGTAATAAAAAACACAAAGATACTTCTTCGCTTTATGCACCAATCGGTGAAGATAAAGAAGGTAATGAAATACGGCTCTGTGACATTATCGAAGATCCATCACCAACCATACCCGATCGCATTTTACTAGAAGAGCACAATGAACGATTATTATCATCGTTAAAAATTTTAACTCCACGAGAATTAGACATTATCTCCCGCCGTTTTGGCCTTGATGACCACTTTATTGAAACCCAAAGGGAAATTGCTAAAAGTTTGAAAATAAGTCGCAGCTATGTATCACGAATTGAAAAACGAGCACTCACTAAACTATACTTATATTTAAAAGAAAAGAGTTAAACAATCGTTTCCTCCTTTTCTTCTTCTAACACCACTTCGGTTTTTTTAGGATGTTTCTTTTGATAAGCATTCCAAATATTTATTCCTATTATGACAAGAATAACTACCATGATAATGCCTATTACAATTATTACATCAGTATAATTACGGGTGTAACATTCGACATCATCTGCACAACCAATTATATTATTTTTAATTATTTCAAAGTTTATTACTGTAACACTCTCATTATGACTTTCATCAGCAACCATTAATTTTAGTTGATACTTCCCAACCGCTTTAATTGGGGTATAGTCATATTCTTTATCATTTAAATAGATTTGAATAGTTACATCTTTACTAATATTATCACTAACCTCATAATCAATACCCGTTAGTTCGAAGTATTTTCGATTTTCTTCAATATTCTTAACGATAACACTCGGAGGTGTTGTATCAATTATCGTCAAAGTTTGAAGAAAAATATTACTAGTATTACCTGCTTTATCAACTGCAGTAAATTCAACTTTACCAGGTGTTCCCTTTAAAAGCGTTGTCCAAAATATTTCTGAACTTGTTTCTTGCTCTTCAAGGTAATATTTAGTAGTCAAAGAAACGCCTTTTGGATAATTATCAACTATTTTAACATTATCACTTAATTGTTTTTGACCAGTCTTTATCTTTAATGCATCGCTATCAGTAACATCGATAGCTGTTACGCCAGTTATTATGGGAGCAACTGTATCATTAACCATAATTATTGTGTGATATGTTGCTGACTTATTGGAACTTTTATCTATTCCATAATACTCTACCCTAGCATAACCTGTTTCTTTTAATAATTCTAAATAGTTAGCATGAATTATACCATCTTCGTCATAAACACGCATAATTAGTTTAGGTGCACTGTCATACTCATCGGTCACTTTTATTTGTTCTTCAAGTTTAATTTGCTCAATACGTTCATAATCTACTACTATATCTTCAACATCATTAATACTAGGTGACTGCTCATCACGAACTTCAATGTTTATTCTTAAAGTATTTGCTTGGTTATTACTACTATCATTGCCTTGATATATGATATAACCTTGATAATTATGAGCTAAATAATTTTGAAAAGCTGCTAAATTATTACATTCAATGTTGTCAAATGTATAATAGCGATTAATGAGTGTTGGTGTCTCATCATAATTATCGCTAATTGTGGCATAGATGAAATCGTTATTAGTAATTTCATTACTTGAGATACTTACCTCTGTACTACTAGTCTTTATTACCGGTGCCACCTTATCAATTACTTCAACCACTTTAGCTAAATAAGTAATATGAGCATTAGTATTATCATAGATTCTAGCCTTTACGATTTGTGAGCCTATCTTATTAATATTAATTTCTTCTTGTAAAATTTCTAAAGTATAATCACGTGCATGCCGATTAGTAACTGTGATATCTAAAGCAAAATTAGGTAATTTACCATAAACATCCACTTCATATTTATCAACATTCCAATCAACTTTTATTTCTTCACTATAATTAATGGTGTAATTCATCGCATCTAAATTTTCAGCTGATAGAACAATATTGCAGCCATATTCACGCGTTCTAAGTGGTTCAAATAATGTAATTGTATTATTAATATCACTATTGGCTAAAAACTTAATGCGAAGAAGACTCCGAAATTTTGTGCTTTCAACTGACAATGCATTTTTAGTTATCGCAAAAAAACGCAGTGTACCATCTATACAATCATTAGTTACCACATCATTACTTAAAAAAATTGCATCTGGTGAAAGATTATAATATTTATCATTAACTCGCTGTGGCTTTATTAATGCCTCATTGTACTTACATACAAATAATGCGCTTGATAAACCATAAAAATCCTCTAGATTTACGGTTAACACAAACTCTTCCCCCATTTTTACCGTTCTTTTGCTAACAATATAGTTAACCTTTACTTCACTGCTAGCATTAACTTCACTTACCGACATCATGCATGACATAATCACAGCAGTGATGATAAGTAAATAGCCGATTTTTGTCTTTAGTTTTTGCATAATTTCACCCCATAGCACTATTATACTGTGCAAAAAGAAAAAAGAACTCGAAAGTTGCCTTTCGAGTCAATTTTATTTTTATTTTGGGATTACGACAACATTTGAATTAAACGTTCGTAATCGCTGAAAATATTCTTTTTGCTAGACAATACCTCTTCAAAAGTATTATATGCTATTTGATTAGCGTTAACGCCAATACATACACCATCAACACCCTCTAATAAAGTTTCAACAGCAGCTAGTCCTAAACGTGATGCTAAAATACGATCATATGAAGATGGTTTACCCCCTCTTTGAACATGTCCTAAAACAGTAGCACGTGTTTCAAAGCCGGAGAACTCTTCAATCTTTTTAGCAAGTTCATGAACATCAGTTATATGTTCTGTTACAATAATAATGGGGTGACGATTTCCTTTAACTTTGTATTTCTTAGCATTATCCAATACCATTTGTAAATCAAAACCAGTTTCACTAGTAATTACAAGTTCGGCTCCCGTTGCAAGTCCGGCTGCTTTGGCAATATCGCCACAATAGCGGCCCATAACTTCGACAACAGCACAGCGTTGATGAGAACCACATGTATCGCGCAAACGGTCAATTGCATCGACAACCGTTTCAACACAAGTATGGAAACCAATAGTATAATCAGTACAAGCAATGTCATTATCAATAGTACCAGGTAGACCGATTACTTTAAAGCCTTGACTTTGAAGTCTTTGTGCACCTGTATAAGAGCCATCACCGCCAATAACGATTAAAGCATCTATACCAAAATCACGTAAGTTTTCTAAGGCTTTTTGTTGAATTTCTGGTTCTGGAAAGTTGGGCAGACGAGCAGTACCTAAAATAGTGCCGCCACGATCAATAATATTAGTAACTGATTTACGACTCATTAATTCATATTTATCGCCGCCTTCTACTAATCCTTTAAAACCATCATGGATACCATATACTTCCAATCCATGAATGCGTGCTGTTCGAACAACTGCTCTAATAGCAGCATTCATACCAGGAGCGTCACCACCTGATGTTAATACACCAATTGACTTAATCATATTATCTTTCTCCTTTTTGTGCAATATCTTCTTCTATTTTATTATTCACAAATATTTCTTATATATTATAATACTTTTTGTCGAATTACGCAAACAATTAACTAATGATTATTTTACTGGTTTTATATTCCAAATACGATCTGCATATTCTTTAATGCTTCGATCAGCAGCAAAACGGCCTGCTTCACTAATATTGATAAGGGACATTCGGTTGAATAATAACTTATCCCGGTAAATTTTATCCATCTTATAATATGTTTCCATATAACTATCAAAATCAGCTAAGCACATATAACGATCAGCAAGCCCACGACCAATTAATAAATAATTAGCGATATTTTCAAAGCTTTTACCAGCAAAACCCGTCTTAAGCGCACTAATTATTTCACGTATTTCTCGTGAATTATTATAATAATAAGTCGAATTATAACCTTTTTTCCATAGATCATTAACTTCTGGCGAAGTCATACCGAAGATAAAAATATTCTCATCACCTACGGCGTCACATATTTCCACATTTGCGCCATCCATCGTACCAAATGTTAATGCACCATTAATCATGAACTTCATATTACCAGTTCCAGATGCTTCTTTACCAGCTAAACTTAGTTGTTCACTAATTTCTGATGCTGGCATTAACTTTTCAGCAAGTGTCACACAATAATCTTCAACAAAAACAACATTTAATTTCGCTTTTATTTCTGGATGATTGTTAATATCTTCACTGATTTTGTTAATTAATTCTATTACTTCTTTTGCCTCATAATATCCAGGAGCAGCTTTTGCGCCAAAGATGTATGTTTGGGGAGTAATATCGTAATTTGGATTTTCTTTTAGTTTATTGTATAAATTAATTATTTTCAAAACATTTAATAATTGACGTTTATATTCATGTAGCCGTTTTACTTGAACATCAAAGCGCGTATTTGGATCAATAACAATACCTTGTTTCTTAAAAATAGCATTAGCAAAATCGACTTTGTTTTGATATTTTATCTCGGCTAATTTGTTTAATATTTTTTCATCATTTTGAAATGCTTTGAATTTCTTTAACTCACTAGCATCATAATACCAACCATGGCCAATACATTCATCTAATAGTTTAGCTAAACGTGGATTAGATTGGTGTAACCAACGACGATGGGCAATACCATTAGTAACATTGGTAAACTTTTCTGGCATCATATAGTAGAAGTCTTTAAAAATACTTCGTTTAATGATATCAGAATGAAGCGCCGAAACACCATTAACAGAGTGACTACCAACAATACTTAGATTAGCCATGCGAACTTGTCCATTATTAATAATTGCCATCCGACCTATTTTATTCCAATCGCCAGGGTTCATAGTGCCAACTTTTTCCATAAAACGACGATTAACCTCTTTTAATATACTATAAATACGTGGTAAACGGCGTTCTAAAAGGTCTTCCGACCAGGTTTCCAATGCTTCAATTAAAATCGTATGATTAGTATAGGCAACTGTTCTAGTTACAATATCCCATGCTTCATCCCAACCAAAACCATCTTCATCCATTAGTATTCGCATCATTTCAGGTATACATAGTGATGGATGCGTGTCATTGATATGAATGGCAACTTTGTCAGGTAAAGTGTGAAGATCACCATAACGTTTGCGATGATCATTAAAGATATTTTGAATGGAAGCACTTACTAAAAAGTATTGTTGTTTTAACCGTAACGATTTACCTTCATAATGATCGTCTGAAGGATATAGTACCTTCGAGATTAATTCAGCTTCATAGCTTTCTTGAACAGCTTTTGCATAATCACCTTGTGAGAATGACTTCATGTCAAAAGTAGATAGGCTGCGACTACGCCATAAACGGAGTGTCGATACTGCTCCACTATCACCACCTGATATTAACATATCATATGGCATAGCTTCTACTTCTGAATAATCTGAATAATTAACTTTTAATTTACCATTATCAAAGTATTCATTAACATGACCGTCAAAACGTACCTTTAGTGACCGGTCACTTCTCGGAATTAACCAAACCTCACCACCTGGTAGCCATACATCAGGCATTTCTGTTTGCCAACCATCAACAATTTTTTGTTTAAAAAGACCATATTCGTAACGAATCGAAAAACCATATGCAGGATATTCAAGAGCCGCAAGGGAATCCATGAAACAAGCTGCTAACCGGCCTAAACCGCCATTGCCTAAACCAGCATCGGGTTCTTGTTCGTATAAATCATCTAAATTTATTTTATATTCATTTAAAACTGTCCGATATTCTTCAACTAAACCTAAATTGTATAAATTAGTTTTCAAAGAGCGGCCTACTAAAAACTCCATGCATAAATAATATACGCGTTTGGCTTGTTGCTTTTTGACTAAGCGATTATAGAGTTTTTTCTTTTCCATCAAAATATCTAAAACCGTCAAACTAACCGCTTTATAAATCTGTTCAGTTGATGCATCAGTCGGTGTAACACCGAAGTAACGTGATAATTTGTCTTCTACTTCTGTCCTAATTTGTGCAATATTCATTTCGCATTATCCTCACATTATCTCAGTATACAACTTAACGTATTCTTTAGCAGACTTATTCCAACTAAAATCAGTAGTCATTACTTTTACAACTTTCTTTTGCCAAGCTGGTTTGTCTTGATAGTCGTCTAAAGCCCGGTTAATTACCGTAAGCATTTCACCAGCATCACTATTATTAAATGTATAACCATTACCATTAACGGTGAAATCATTAATACTGTCGGCTAGTCCGCCGGTTCTTCGTACAATTGGTACACTTCCATAACGGGATGCTATCATCTGTGATAATCCACATGGTTCTGACTTGGATGGCATTAAGAATAAATCACTTGAAGCATAAATTTTTCTTGATAGATCTTGATTGTACGCTAGAATAACGCGTAATTTTGAGCCATATTTATGTTCCATGTCTTTAAAGAAACCTTCATACCAACCATCGCCAGTACCTAAAATAACAACTTGACATTTCTTAGCCATGATCTCTTCAAAGGCATCTTTAACAATATCTAAACCTTTATGAGATACTAAACGACTTACCATACCAATCATTGGCACTTCCGGATCAACCTGTAAATTTAGCATTTCTTGAAGACGAACCTTATTTTCTGCTTTCAACTCAGGGTGTTTATGATCATATTTTTCAAATAGAGCATCATCTTTAAGTGGATTATAATAATTCTTATCAATACCGTTTAAGATACCCCGTAATTTACCTTCACCAACTACCCGTTTGATTTCATCAGTTAAACCATGAGAATAATAATCATCTTGAATTTCTTTAGCATAGGTTGGGCTTACTGTCGAAACAACATTAGCAGCCTCCATGCCACCTTTCATGAGGTTCAAAACCCCTTTATATTCTAGTAAATAGGCATCATTATGACTGATACCAAAAACATCTTCAACAATGTCTTGATCAAGTGCATATTGGCCTTGGTATTCAATATTATGAATTGTAAAAATTGTTTTAGTATGGGCAAAACGTAAATCGCCATAATATAGGGTACGTAAATAAACAGGCACTAACGCAGTTTGCCAATCATGAACATGGATTACATCAGGTGTAATATCCATCGCAACTAATGTATCAACTGCTGCTTTACTAAAGAAAGCAAAACGTTCACCATCGTCAAAATAGCCATAGAAATTGTGACGTTTAAAATAGTATTCATTATCTAAGAAATAATAAGTAACACCTTTTTGGGTATATTTAAAGATACCACAGTATTGCTTACGCCAAGATAATTGCACAACTATCTGTTTTACATAAACTAGTTTATTACGGTAATCAGCTGAAATTTTTGAGTATAATGGTAAAATAACTATCATTTCATTACTCAATTCTTTGTCTTTTTTGTCATTGATAACTTTTAGAATATTTTCAGGAAGAGAGCCGACAACGTCGCCTAACCCACCTGAAGCAAAGAATGGTTGACATTCGGATGCTACCATGACAATTTTTTTACTATCCATAATTTTTTCCTCCTATTTTTTTATATCATCACATTTTTAGCCAAGTAATAAGGTATTTTCTTACAGCCCGATAATGTTTGGTGATTACGAATGGTAACATTTTTATCTGTTATTACGTAATTCAAATGTACATCTTCACCAGTATCGGTATCTTGCATTAATATTGAATTCTCAATAATGGTATTTTTTTCTACTTTTACACCTCGGAATAAAATACTGTTAATAACTGTACCTTCAATAACACAACCATCAGCAATATAACTATTTACAACTTTTGCTTCTAAGCCGTATTTGGTTGGAGCAGAATCTCTAACTTTGGTATAAACAGATAAGTTCTTTTGATTAAATACTTCATCTCGAACTTTAGAGTCTAACAATTTCATGTTTTGTTCAAAATATGATTCCATTGAATGAATATCTAAATAAATGCCTGTATGTAAGTAGCCAAAAGATCTTAAATTTTTTAAATTTGGTAGTAAAACATCACGTGTAAATGATCTTGCACCATGTGCTGTGGAATTAACTAATAAATTGTATAGTACTTTACGTTTAATAATCCACGCATTTGTCCCGATGTTAGCCATCTCACCAACTTCAGAGTGCAGTGATCCACTCACAATTCGTTCATTTTCAGCTAATTCATAACACATATTGTGGGATAAATTCTCAGTAACTATCATCTTGCAATAGCAAACAGTTAAGTCGGCTTTCCGTTCAATATGTTGTTCAAGGGCTTTTGAGTAATCAACAACACTAGCGCTATCGCAGTCTACCATGATGATATCTTCTTCTTGGCACTTACTAATATAGCCAATAATACTTTGTAATGCTCCATAGCGATTATCGCTACTAATATCACTAGCATAATAGCCATATGGTGGAAAAATCATTACACCACCATTACGACGCGATAAATCCCAATCTTTACCAGAACCAATATGATCCATTAACGATTGATAGTTGCGGCGTGTTACAACCGCAATCTTAGTAACATCAGCATTAACAAAATTAGAAAGTTGAAAATCAACTAAGCGATATCGACCACCAAAAGGAATGGAAGCCATCGTTCTACGACGTGTTAATTCATCAACATGCTCGTGATGACTATCAGCAAATATAATTCCCGCTGCTAACATACTTCTTCCTCCTTACTAGTTTCAATATTAGACCCCGATTCAATGGTATTGCCTTTAGCAACATTAACGCCACGACCTATGACCGCAATTTTCACCTTTTCTGACTTTTCAGCACCAATTACAGCACCTTCGCCAATATACACTTTTTCATCTATAATACTATAATTTACTAATGCCCCTTTATCAACTATGGTATTAGAAAAAATTACACTATCTTTAATTACGGAACCAGCTTTAATGGTTACGTTAGACCCTATCACACTATTAATAACTGTTCCTTCAATCTTACTGCCACCACCAATTAATGAATTATGAATAATAGCATCCGTTCCAACATATTGGGGTTGAATTCCCATATTGCGGGAATGAATTTTCCAAAATGGATCGTAAATATCAAATTTGGGCTTTTCGCCGATTAAATCCATATTGGCACTCCATAAACTATCAATCGTACCAACATCTTTCCAATAACCCTTAAATGGATAAGCAACCATTTTTTCCCCCGCATTTAGCATGTTAGGAATGATGTTTTTACCAAAATCATTACTAGATTCTGGCGTGGCTTCATCTTTTAAGAGGTACTCAATTAATTTTTCCCGTTTAAAAATATAAATACCCATTGATGCTTGATTATTTTTCGGAACTTTCGGTTTTTCCTCAAATTCGTTAATGACAAAATCTTTATCAGTATTCATAATGCCAAAACGACTAGCATCAGCCATTGGTACTTCTAAAGTAGCAATAGTGCAATCAGCATTTTTTTCAATATGATATTGTAGCATTTCGTTGTAATCCATCTTATAGATATGATCACCTGATAGGATCAAGACATGATCAGGGTGATAGTTTTCGATAAAATCAATGTTCTGACAAATCGCATTTGCTGTCCCTTTATACCAGTCCATTTTATCTTTGGCTTGATATGGAGGTAAAATATGTACACCTCCAAATGTACGGTCTAAATCCCAAGGCTGACCATTGCCAATATAATCATTTAAAACAAGTGGTTGATATTGTGTTAATACTCCAACGGTGTCAATGTTGGAATTAGTACAATTTGATAATGTAAAATCAATGATTCTATATTTCGCACCGAAAGAAACAGCCGGCTTGGCAACTTTTGTAGTAAGAGCTAATAGTCGACTACCTTGTCCTCCCGCTAATAACATTGCAACACACTTTTTATGACGATTAATCATATTTAATCCACCTTTCTCAAATATAAACCAGAAATTTCTGGTAAGTTAATTATTAAATCATTATTTTTTACTACATATTGTTGATTCAATTTTTCGTTATTGCTAGCAAATACTACTTCATACTTACCATTAGGCAAACTAACATGATAATTGTTCCACTTAACAAAAGCAAAGTTTAAAATAACAATAATAGCATTCTGCTGTTTATCTAAGCGTTCATAGACAAAAACGTTATGTTCTTTATCATCAGCATTCAACCATCTAAAGCCAGCCCAACTATCATCAAGTTGGTAAAAAGGCTTATTTTTTTTGTAAAAGTGATTTAGTGCTTTTACAAATGCCTGTAATTCTCGATGTGTTTCATATTGAAGTAGCAGCCAATCAAGCTCACGATCGTCACGCCACTCAATAAATTGACCAAATTCAGTCCCCATAAAGTTTAATTTTTTACCAGGATGACTCATCATGTACATTAAATACGTCTTTAACCCTGCAAATTTTTGATGATACTCACCGGGCATCTTATTAATAATCGATGCTTTACCATGAACAACTTCATCATGTGATAGTGGCAAAATATAATGTTCACTAAAAATATAAGTCATTTGAAAAGTTATTTTATGATGTTCATAGATTCTAAATAGTGGATCCGTCTTCATGTATGACAAGGTATCATTCATCCAGCCCATATTCCATTTATAATCAAATCCTAAACCATCATCAGCAGTTTTACCGGTAATTTTCGGATACGCAGTTGATTCTTCAGCAATCATTATGGCATTAGGACATAACTCATGAACGGCATCATTCAATTTTTTTAAGAAAGCAACCGTTGCCAAATTAATATTACCACCATACGAATTTTTTGTCCAGTTGCCATTCTCACGGCCATAGTCTAAATATAGCATGGAAGCTACCGCGTCAACTCGTAAACCATCAATATGGAACTCTTCTAATAAATAAATCGCATTTGATACCAAGAAACTTTGGACTTCGGTTCTGCCATAATCAAAGCAGCATGTACCCCATGATTTATGTTCAGCCATCTCAGGATCGGATGGTTCGTATAAGTTAGTACCATCAAAATTAATCAAGCCATGAGCATCCTTACAAAAGTGACCTGGCACCCAATCAGCAATCACTCCAATGCCTCGGCGATGACAAATATCAACAAAGTATTTGAAGTCATTAGGTGTACCATATCTAGAAGTAATGCTATAAAAGCCCGTTACTTGATAACCCCAAGAAGGATCAAAAGGATATTCCGAAATCGGCATAATCTCAATGTGGGTATATCCCATATCTTTAGCATATTGACTCACTTCATCGCCTAACTTACGATAGTCAAAAAAGCTATTGTCAGCATATTTGCGCCATGAACCCAAATTTAACTCATAAATATTCATTGGTTTATTTACTTTAGCCGTCCGTTTTTTCATCCAAACTTCATCATTAAATGTATAGCCTTCAAGTGAAATAACTTTAGAAGCAACATTTGGTCGAAGTTCACTATGAAAAGCGTATGGATCAGATTTATTAATCCAACGATTCTTGCAGGTTTTTATGGTGTACTGATAATTACTATATTCATTAACCCCTAATATTATGACTTCCCAAATACCACCATCACTAATTTTTGTCATTGGATTTGCCAAACGATCCCAATTATTGAAATCACCAACAACACTTACTTTGGTAGCATTAGGAGCCCAAACACGAAAAGTCGTCGCAGCCGGCGTATAATGAGCACCTAAAAGCCGATATGCATAGTAATTGGTGCCCTGATGAAAATAATATATTCCCTGTTCTTCTCGCATTGTATATTTTCCTTTCGATAATTCCCCAACTCATTATAGCATAAATATTAACTTTACGCCATTAAATATACATAGAAAAAAAGGATCAAAAA
>CAYJAQ010000029.1:0-17889 GCA_964368275.1 uncultured Staphylococcaceae bacterium | reverse complement strand
ATGCTTGTATTACAGATAGAGCTGGTACCGCAATTAACATCCCAAATACCCCAAATAATTCGCCAAATAACAACAAACTGAATAATACCAAAATCGGATGAATATTTGTCGCTTTGCTTTGTATACGGGGCATAATAACCCAAGATTCCAAAGTTTGAATAACCAAAATAATTAATATTACTATGATAGCTTTTTTATATGATACACTGAGTGCAACAATAAAAGCGATGCTTCCCCCTAAATATGGGCCTAAATAAGGGATAATATCAGTTATACCTACAATAATACCAAGGATTAATGCATAATCAAGATCTACGATAAGAAAACCAATAGTTGCCAAAACAATCATTATAAATGATACTAATATTACACCTTTAAAATATGCTTGCATAGTATCTCTAATACTCATTACAAATCCCTGCTGAGTTTCACTTGTGCGCGATTTTACCCATTTAATTATTCTTTCAAAATCAAATAGAAAATAGATTGTTAATACAATGCTTAAAATAAATATAATAAAGTAGGAAAAAGTCTTTTGGACAATTCCTATCATAGATTGAATAATCTTAGTTAAATTGCTGTGCATAATATCTTCTATTTCCTTCTTAGTAGGCAAAAAATCATCTGCGAAGAATCCTAATTTACTACATAACTCGTCTATTTTTTCATAGACAATATTAGCATAATGAGGAACCTTATCAAACATTTCACTAAATTCCTCAAGTAGCATTGGCACTAATAACCAGATAACACCAACGACAACCGCTAATATGGCAACCATTATTATTGTAATTGATATTCTTTTGGGAATTTTTTTCTTTTCCAAGAATCGCACAGCCGGCAATATAATAAATGCAAGTGTAAAACCAATAATAAATGGTAAAAGTAAAGTTAATATAAACGCAAAGACTTGATATAGTGCAGGCCAAATATTAATAAATAAAAAAATATTTACCATTATTATGGTAAGAATGATACCTCTTTTAATGTTTTTATTTCCCATATTGTCACTTCTTCCATTAGTATTATATGAACTAGTGACAAATTTAAACGCAAAAAAGTGAAGAACAATCGTTCTTCACTTTGTAAACTATTTTAGATGTTCAATTAAATACTTAGCAGTACGAACCATTTGAGCAGTGTAGCTCATTTCGTTATCATACCAAGCAATAACTTTTACTAATTGTTTGCCATCAACATTCATGATCTTTGTGCAACCTGCATCAAATAATGCACCACAAGTTTGACCAATAATATCGCTAGAAACGATAGGATCTTCTGTGTAGTTAAGAGTTTCGTTAGCAGCAGCTTTAACAGCAGCATTAACTTCTTCTACAGTTACTTCACAAGCAGGTTCCCATACTAAATCAACAACTGATCCAGTAATAGTAGGAACACGTAATGCCATACCATCAAGTTTCCCTTTTAATTCAGGTAATGCTTCAGCAACAGCTACAGCAGCACCAGTAGTAGTAGGAACGATATTCGCAGCAGCTGCACGAGCACGGCGAGATTGGATACCCTTCTTATGAGGAGCATCAAGAACATTTTGGTCACCAGTATAAGCATGAACAGTTGTCATGAAACCTTTTACGATACCAAATTTGTCATTTAATACTTTTGCAAGTGGAGCTAAGCAGTTTGTAGTACAAGAAGCTGCAGAAATGATTTGTTCTTTTCCTGTTAACTTAGTATGGTTAACATTATAAACAACTGTCATATCAGCACCTTTTGCAGGGGCAGAAATGATAACACGTTTAGCGCCAGCATTAATGTGTGCCATTGCTTTTTCCTTAGAAGTATAGAAACCAGTACATTCGATAACTACATCTACATCTAATTCTTTCCAAGGGCATTCGTTAGCATCTTTGATAGCATAAATCTTAATTTCTTTACCATCTACGATAATAGAGTTTTCAGTATTTGTAACTACATGATCTTTGTAACGTCCTTGAGCTGTGTCATATTTTAATAAGTATGCAAGGTCAGCTGCACCTGTTAAATCGTTAATTGCAACGATTTCATAATCCTTTGAACCAAACATTAAACGGAATGCTAAACGACCAATACGTCCGAATCCGTTAATAGCAATTTTTACTGCCATTTTAAATTTCCTCCTTTGAAAATTTTTACGTTATTATTATACCACTTTTCACGTATTTCAGCAAACAATATGATATTAATTAAACTATGAAAACTTTTTCAATTAATTGTTATTTCTTGAAAATAATATTAATACCAAACGTAATATTTCCCAGAATAGCCAAATAACGTTTAAGACTATTCCAAAAGAGGCATACCATTCATAGTTTTGGTCTAAACCAGCTTGAACAATTCGATTAGCATTATCTAAACTAATCACACTATATAGGGAAGCTATTATTACCATAACAATAGACAATACTAAAGAAAGAGTTCCATAGCCCCAAAACATATCAATAATTCCACGATTAAATATTCCAATAATCAAGACACCTAATGTTGTTACAACAACACCAATTAAAAGTGTATACATAACACGGCGGAAAAAATTTGATACTTTTACAACACCAGCTGCATACAAGAAAGTAGCACCTAAGAAAATAGCAATTGTAATAACAAACGCTAACCCAATAACAGTTAGGCCTTCATTGCCTAAAGATAAAGTTAATATACCACAAACTGCTCCAACTGATAATCCTTCTAAAATAGCATAAGGAATACTTAACACTTTCGCTGATGTAGGTCTAAATGACATAATCAGTGATAAAACTAAAGTTAAAATGGGGGTAATAATATAGCCAGTCATCACAATACCATAGGCTAATTGATTTAACTGGTTAACAAGCGACATGCTAATAATAGCTACTACTAAAGTAATTAGTAATAAAAGCGTAGTTTTCTTAGCAACTCCCTTAATTGAAGCCGGTTGGCTTGAAATACTTTCTAAATTATCTGCATTTCTAAAAACGCGGTTATTTCCAAATCTAGTCATAATTATATCCTTTCATTAATCTCTATATATTATAAACATTTCTTACATTAATTATTATAACATATTTGAGTAATTTTACAATAAAGTTCACACATTTATAACAAAGAATCCACATCTTCGTCAGGTAATGAATCTAAAGTTCCAATTACCTTTAAGCGATTAAAAGTCGTCTTATTCAGTTTAGTCCGTTTTTCGACATCTTTTTTAGACGTAAAAGGTCTTTGGTTACGAGCTTCAATCACCGAAAGAGCTGCTGATTCACCTAATGCGTCAACTGCGCAGAAAGGTAGATAAATGGATTTCTTGTCAGATGACAACACAAAGGTCTTAGCTTCCGACTTATTGATATCAACTTGATTAATTGAGTAACCTCTTAAATATAATTCAAGCGCAATTTGTAATTCATTTAAAAGATCAATTTCTTTATTACTAGCAGTTTTTGTAGAAATCTTTTCGTTTAATTCAGCAATTCGGTTACGAATAGCATTTCTACCACTAGCTAATACATCAACATCAAAAGCACTAGCTCGACAAGAAAAATACGCAGCATAGTAATAAATTGGACGATGCACTTTAAACCAACCAATTCTTAATGCCATAATTACATAAGCAGTAGCGTGTGCCTTCGGGAACATATACTGAATTTTCTGACATGACGAAATATACCATTCGGGAATATTATAATCACGCATAAGCATCTTCTCATCTTCTTTTAAACCTTTGCCTTTTCTAACATGTTCCATTATTGAGAAAGCATCTGCAGCCGGCAAATTACGCTGCATTAAATATACCATAATATCATCACGACAGCCAATAACATCCAAGAAAGGAACCGGTTCATTAATATTAATACCTAATATTAAGTCTTTTGCATTGCCTAACCAAACATCAGTGCCATGTGATAAGCCCGAAACTTTAACAATTTCATTGAAACTCTTGGGGCTAATATCATTTAGCATATCACGTACAAAGCGAGTACCAAACTCTGGAATGCCTATTGTTCCACTCTTTAATGGATCATTATCACTACCCATTAGTTTTAAGGCTTCTTTTGAACTAAACAATGATATTACTTCAGGGTCAGATAGCGGAATCTCTTCTACAGTTGAAAAAGGAAATTCATCAGGAAATTTGTGAACATAGTCCATTAAATGGCGAATCATTGTTGGATCATCATGACCCAAAATATCTAATTTCAATAGATTAGATTCAAAGCGGTGATAATCAAAATGGGAAGTACGCCAAGTAGAGTCAACTGAATCAGCAGGATATTGAACCGGAATTATATCAACATATTCAATGTCATCTGGTACTACTACAATACCACCAGGATGTTGACCGGTAGTTCGTTTTGCACCAATCAAGCCATTAGCGATTCTCTTTACTTCTGCTTCTCTAAAAGTCTTTCCTTTATTTTCTAGATATCCTCTTACAAATCCATAAGCCGTTTTTTCAGCTACAGTACCAATAGTACCAGCTCTAAATGCATTGTCTATACCAAATACTTCACGACAGAATAGATGAGCACGTTCTTGATAATCACCGGAGAAATTCAAATCAATATCAGGAACTTTTTCACCTTTAAAACCTAGGAAAGTTTCAAAAGGAATATCAATACCATCACGATTCATCATTGTACCACAGTGAGGGCAAGCACATTCTTCTAAATCTTGACCAGCTCCTACCTTTTCTAACTTTTCAATAATATCTAATGGAATGTCATCTTGTTCAACGTCTTTAAATGCTGAAAAGTGGCATACTGGGCAGCCATAATGCGGCTTTAACGGATTAACTTCAGTTATTTTCATCATAGTAGCAACAAAACTACTACCAACTGAACCACGGCTACCAACGACATAACCATTATCATTTGAATTTTTTACCAACATATGCGAAATATAATATACAGAAGAGAAATTATTACCAATAATACTTTTTAATTCTTTTTCTAAGCGTTCTTCAACATAATTTGGTAAAATATCGCCATATATTCGGCGAGCATTTTCATAGGAAATATCACGAACAGCTGCTTGCATTGAAGGAACTCCATATTTCGCCATAAAATCATCACGAGGCGTAAATAACTTATTAGGAAATAAATCGTATTCCTCAATCATATTATTAATCTTATTGGTATTTTCAACAACTATCTCGTATGCTTCAGTAGTTGATAAATAATCAAAAGCCTTTAACATCTCATTAGTTGTTCGATAATACATTAATGGTGCGTGACTAGCTTGATTAAGCTCGTGTAACCCACCGCCAGGACGGGCAATTGACATAAATACTTCGCGATACTGACCATCAGAAGGTTCTACTTGATGAACATCGCCAGTCGCAATAACCATAATACCTTTTTCTTTTGCTGCTTTGATAATATTAATACATGCTTGTTTAATATTATCACGCGCAATCTCGTCACCAGCTGCTTCAACTAAATGATCATAGCAGTCGAGTGGTTGAACTTCAACATAATCATAGAATTCAATTACTTTTAATAATTCGTCGTAGCTTTTTTCATAAGCTGCGCGGAATACTTCACCATTATAGCAACCACTACCAATCAATAAATTTTCACGATATTTTGACAATACTGATTTCAATATTCGAGCTTCACGATGAAAATGAGTAGTATGGCTATCTGAAATAATCCGATAAAAATTACGGAGCCCTATACGATTCATTACTAAAATATTAATATGTGTTGGTATAATATACTTAAAGGCAGCCGATTGATCAGTAATACCATTTATATCTTTATAATTATAAACTAGATAATCTGACAAATCACCTAACATCTTTAAGAATACATTTGAGGTTGATTTAGCATCTGATAAAGCACGATGTTGTTGCTCTAATTCTACTTTTAAACCTTTTGCTACATCTTTTAAATTAAAACGCTTTAAAACATCACTATACATCGCTTTCGCAAGTTGCATTGTATCAATACATGGATAGTCTTTTTCGTAGATACCTTGTGTTTTCATTTGCTGATATAAATGACCAGTATCAAACGTAGCATTATGGGCAACTAAAACACACCCTTTTATGAAGTCAACAAACTTTGGCAGTACTACTTCAATAGTTGGTGCGTTTGCAAGGTCATCATTTGTGATTTCGGTAATATTAGTAATAACATGTGAAATGCGACGACGTGGTTGAACAAATGATGAAAATTGGTCGATGATAACACCATCTTTAATCTTTACTGCACCAATTTCAATGATTTCATTATATGTAACACTAAAGCCACTTGTTTCAAGGTCAAATACAACATAAGTAGCATTGTTTAAATCAATATCGTCATCAGTTAAAGTAATCCGGTAGCGATCATCATTAATAAAATAACCTTCTACACCTGCAATAGGTTTAATGTTTGCTTTTTTACATACGTCAAAAAATTCTGGAAGGGCATGACAATTAGCATGATCGGTAACAGCAATTGCTTTATGATTAAAACGTTTAGCAGTTGCAACATAATCAGCAATATCCATAACACTGTCCATAGTAGACATCTTGGTATGAGCGTGTAGTTCAACTCGTTTTTGAGGAGATTCATCAATTCTAATATTACGAGTATCGTCACCTAATAGTGTAACATCTAAGCACATAATTGCCACATCATGAATGTAGTTGTCATATTGAACAGAACCGCGTACAGAGATGCGTCTAAGCGGCTTAATATCGTTCTTAAAAAACTTCTCATTACGAGTATTTAAAAACTGTTTAATTGTGATAGAATCTTCATTATCAGTAAGAACACCTTCAAACAATTCATATTGACCTGCTTTTCTAACTTCACCTTTTACTAAAACGCCTTCTACAACTACTATGTCCGTGCTGTTTTTTTGTTTGAACTCCATTACTTGCATACTAGTTACAGGTAGTTCTTTTAATTTACGGCGAATTGCAATATTACTACGGCGATCTTTGTGAACTTTTTTCTCGGTGTTAGATTCTTGAAGTGCAATTTCCATTTTCTTAGTTTCATAAACACGAGTATCTGCTTGTTGGTCGCGAATTGCAACTTCTTTTTCACGTTCTTCTTTTACATCTTGTTCAAAACTAGAAATATTAATTTCCATTTCAATCTTATCTAGGCCAAAAACTCTAAAGAAATTTTTGATTGGCTCTAGTGCTTCACTAGCAATAACTTTATCAGCAGCTGAAGCAACATATACATTTAATCGATTATCCAAAAATTCGCACTTGTAAAAATTAAATACATTAACACTCTTGCTAATACGCATACATTCCTTAATAGCTTTTTGAAAATAATCTTCTAGATAACTAGACGGGCAATCACTATCTTGATAATGCCAAGAAAATTGCGTATTTATCGCGTTATTTTCAAATAAGGAGGAAACATACTTAGCAATTCGGCTCATTAAGCTAAAAATAGTATCGACAGGAAGTAAAATTTCTAATTCCACATCAATACGCCAAATATTGCCATTATTAAGAAGGGCAACATTCTTAATTTCGCCCTTTTCAATTTCGCTCGTAACTTTAATATCAGCAAGCTTTAATAGTTCAATCCATTTTCCGTTACGTTCAGTCATGCCACACCTCATTTTCTTTACAATAATATATAATTATTATATCAATATTAGACAAATAAGTCAAACAAAATTCATATAATTACAAAATGCAAAAATAAAATCCAACCTCAAAGTTGGATTTTGTTTTTTATTCAATAACATATACTATGTTTCGCCATACATTAGCAATCGTATTAGCACTATATTCAATATATACATTTTGTAATGCTGGATCATTACAGATAAAGTAAAGAGTACCATTTCGTTCAACATATCCTCTAATAACAATTAAATGTCCGTTTGTTGACCAATTACCTTCTGCCATATAACCTTTTACGCTCGCAGCAACAGGACCAACATTAGCAAGATGATTCATCAGTTCTTCTTGTGAATACATTCGCATAACATATGCATTTTCACCAAAAGCACCCATCGTGATCGCATTGAAAACCCAGTTGCCGTAAATAGCATTGCCATGATCATATGCCAGATTAGCTATATAACGATGTTCATATTGGTCATAGCTGCTAAAATCATGTCCTTTATATTTCAGAAGCATCGTCGATGAAGTTGGACTACAAATTGATCCACCTATAGTAGGAACTATTCGTTGATACAAATATGGAACATCATGATCATAAGTAGCTGGTAAATTACTGATATTAGGCTTGTAGATATAGCCTGCTAATTCTAAGGCTAAGGCTACTAAGGAAACCTGTGCTGAAATATCTGTAGGTGCCATACGTCTTAAAATGAGCTTATATTGAATAGCAGATGCTTTTGTTGAACCATTAATTTTAATTTCATCATCAGATAACTTTGCTAGTCCATCCTTAGTTGTATGATCAGTTGAGCCATTATTCAAGCCTAATCCCCAAGGGCTATATGTTATATAATCACTCCACACATTATTTACTTTCACACGGACTAACAATTCTACCGTGGTAGTAGTTGAAGTAATAGCAGAAAATGAACCTATTACTGATGAATACGCTAATGTCTCAAATACTTGAGAAGTATAAGTACCTTCTGTCTTATTATCATCAATGATAAGCTTATTATCTGCATCAAGATGAACATTTTCCATATTACTTGTTTTAAAGTCACTAGCATATTCTTTTACTAAATGATTGATTTCGTTTTTACTAAGTACTTTAACAAAATAGTTAATTTCCATCTCTTCTCCTCCACATTTAAGAATTGCTGTAATTGTAATATCAGTGTCTTCTTGAGGTAATATTACAATTCCTTGTGAGCTAATAATACTTTCATCACTTGTAGTCCAACTAACAGAAACACCAGTATCTGTAAATTCCTTAACAAATTCTAGACTACCAGAAATTGTTGTAGGGATATCAATAGTTGAAGAAGCTATTTCCATGCGTGTTTCATTAGATAATGGCAAAACAGTAGTTGTAAAATCATGAGTTAATGATTCGCCACCATGAAATAAATAAGCAGTTAAAATTACTTCCTGTGCAGTAATTGATTGAGTGACTAGACCTTGTCGCGATATAAAATTAGTATTGCTTGATCCCCAACTAATTGTAATTTCCTCACCCTCAAATGTTAGTGTTCTAATAAGATCAATATTAGTCGTTAATGTGCTAGGAATTTTAATCTCACTAATTGCCTTCGATAATAATTCTTTTGAATCCTTTTTAACATCTTGGCATTTTTCTTGCGTAGGGTCTTCTTCACACGTCAATTCAGTTAGTTTACACTTTTCTTGATTAGAGTCTTCCTCACACGTCAATTCAGCTTGTTTACACTTTTCTTGATTAGGATTAATATCACATGACTCGTCTTTCGTGTCACACGCTACCATTAAAACACTAATTATAAATATTGCAACAAATAATACTATTCTTTTCATAATCAACCTCTTTTTAATATTATACACTAAAGTTAATAAAAATACAACAAATATTAAAGTAGATTTATAAAATAACTGAGCTAAATTTTATAACGTTTAACTTGACTATTTTAACAAGATAAGTTATAATACTATAGGCATCGGCTCTGTAGCCAAGCGGTAAGGCGTGGGACTGCAACTCCCTGATCACCGGTTCAAATCCGGTCGGAGCCTCCATTTCGAACTTCCCTCTGCCTCGGCAGAGTATTTTTATAGGAGGAACTATGAAGTTAAAACCAACAATCTTTTTAGCAAGTCTATTTGTGATTTTAAGTGCAGCTTTAGCTATTACAAATAATGCTGTTACTGGTAGTTTGACTTTCTCACTAGCATTATTCATGAGTGATACCCTTTGGTCAATAAGTCTCTTTATTTCAAATGGTTGGTATGCATGGGTTATAGTATTATTGATTATGGTAACTCTACTAGCAATTATCTTGCTACTTTATTTCTTACGCTACAAGACACAATTAGAAAAGGTTAAGATCCATTTCTACATTAGTTCTGCTATCCAAGCAATCGCAATTGGACTATTCATTACATTACTAATACTTTTTACCAAGAATAATAAACTTGACTACGCTTTTGGAGGTGTTTGCTGCCTTGCTACCTCAGTATCAGCACTTATCTATCTCTTAAGTATACTAATGGTAAAATCATTGCAAGATCAAACTATTCAACTAACACAAATTGCCTCAATTGCACTTATGGTTTTTCAAGGCATTTGCTTATTCAAATCATGTTTCATCGAAACCTATAAATTATTAGCAAGTGTCGTCAATAGCAATTACATAGTCATGGGCATAACAAACTATGTTGTCAATATTGCTGTTGAACTTGGAATGTTCTATATTATTGGTTTATTGATTAATTTTATTAGCGGTTATGAAAGTGAAGATGACAATGAATTAATGGAAACAAGCTGTAAGAAAATGTGGAACTTATCACTAACATACATCGTAGTCTCCGTTATTACGATGGCTGGTTTAAATATCGTGCGCATTATTCCTGTTTTCTTTGGTGTAACCCCATCCTATTCTGTAATTATTACATATTTAATAATTATTGTAGTTGTCAATATGTTTGCTCAACTTCTTCGATATCATAAATTGTCAATGCTAAATAAATAAAGCAAATCGCTAAGATTTGCTTTTTTTCATATCTAATGGTATTGATGCAATAACATCAATTTTTTTATCCAAAAAAGGGTGATTAAAGACTATTTCATAAGAATGTAGTTTTATCCGTTCACTAGCTTTTTTCGCACCATATAAAGTATCACCTACTAATGGATGACCTA
Source organism: uncultured Staphylococcaceae bacterium (assembly GCA_964368275.1). Lineage (GTDB taxonomy): Bacteria > Bacillota_I > Bacilli_A > ML615J-28 > CAG-313 > CAYJAQ01. Next base: position 7,159 of record CAYJAQ010000029.1, on the reverse strand, counting down.
TGTAAGCCATATGCACCCGTATTTGATGAGTACGTCCAGTTGATAAAGTTAATTTAACTAAACTATTAGAACCTAATTCTTTGATTACTTCATAATTAGTAATAGCTTCTTTACCATTTTTGGTAACAACCATTTTACCATTAACATGACGATCAGTACCTATATTCTGATTAATTACCCCTACTTTATCCAAGAGTAATCCCTCACATACAGCGACATAATCTCTTCTTATTAAATCATGCTCAAGCATATAGCTAAGACTTGCATGTGTAATAACATCTTTAGCATAAAGAATACAACCGGTTGTATCAAAGTCCAAACGATGAATATGTCTTACCGAATTATCAAGACCATTTTTTTGATAATAACCTGCTACTCTATTTGCAAGAGTCGAATTATTATTAACATCATCAGAGTAAATAATACATTTAGCAGGTTTATTAACTATGAGTAGATAATCATCTTCATATAGTATGTCAATATCACTGAAATTAGGTTGATAATTGGTACTTTCAAAATCTGAAATATCAATAGTTAAGACATCTTGATTTTTCAAAATGCTATTTGCCTTTATAGCTTCACCATTTACATTACACATATTGCCTTCAATTAAGAAGTGACGTTTGCTCTTTGCTAAATGAAGTGACGCTAAAAATTCATTTATCGTAGTGCCATCCTCAATACTTTTTATTGTTAAAGAAAATTGTGCCATAGTACCTCCAAAAAAATCATACGCAATCGTATGATTTTTCGTTTTTTTCGCTCTTTATTTTTGTAATTCCGAAGCAGGTTTAAAATTCACCACAACTGAATCGTATGAATCAAAACTCATAAATGTCATATTAATTATCTCATTTGCTAAAACTGCACTATCTTCGTCAGATACGACTAACACCTCAACACCAGTATCACTTGCGTGAACAAATGCATCGCGGTAGCCCATATTAATTACTTGAATTTCTAACAATACTTCCTTTTCTGTAAGTGCCGATAATGCTTTTTTATCATTCAAAGCTTTTTCCTTAGAGTCAACAGTAGCATCAGCATCAGCTAATATAGCATCTAATGAAACAGTAACTGTATTTCTTTCATCACGTAATGCTGTTCGCATTGCTGATAGTTCAGCTAAACGGCCAGTGTCAGTATTAACCGGATTATTTGTTTCTACTACACCACTGTTGTCAGGATCTTTTTTATTGTTATCGGCGTCAACAGGAGTTTTAATGTACCACACTGCTAACATTGTCACCACAGTTAAAAAAATTAATGCAAATTGGTTTTTCTTAATCATCATATTCCTCCATACTTAGTAAACTATATGTATGAGGATTCTGAATTATTACTCTATTTGACCAGGTTTTGAATTATTTTCATCTTTTAGAGGAACAGTTTCCACTTCATAAACGCGAGCATTCTCTCTTGTGTGATTATTTTGGGAATCATTACTCTTCTGATTATTAGCACGCATAAAGTTTTCTTTACGTGCATGGGAATTAATCTTCACAGCCGCATATGCAAACCATGCTACATGGGCAATTAATGCATATCGATATACAATCAAGTATGGGAAGAAAATTACAACAATACACATAATAATAGCAATCGGTATCATAGTGATTGCTGCGATGTTGTAATACTCTTTAAATCTTGTTAATTCAGCATTTTTGCGCGATACCAACCAAATTGCTGCTGTCCAAAGTACTGGGAATAAAACTACAAAAATAAAGCCAATTAAGAAAGTTGTTAGTTTAAATTGTTCAGCAAAACTAGTTGTAATAATATTGCCAAACATTTCTAATAAAACAGTCCCATTTGCTTGACCATTTTCGGTATTTAATGCACCTAAATTATATCCCATATTTGAAATTTCTAATAACGAATAAGCTCCCATTAAACGACGAGTAGAATCATCATTAGAGAAAATTTTAAAAATATTATCATACAATTTTGGTTGTGCTTTATAAATGCCGTTTGTCGATTCAGCCGTTAATAATTTGTCTTCTTCATCTACAGTTTCTGTCCAGCTATTAATATCCCAATCGCCATACTGATTAGTTAAATCTTCTTCTTCAGCAGTTGGTAAATAGTATTTAATGCTACCATCTTCGTTAGTTTCATAAATAGAAAAATAAGCATTTAGAAGATATTCTGTATATTTACCACTATTAGTGTCAAAGGCTTTACCATGATTATAAAGATAATAAACCATTTGGCTAGTAACAACCACTAAAATATCTTTATCTAGGGGCTTACCATTTTCATCAGTAGCAACCTTATGATTATAATAACTTCTAAAGTCAAAATCTAATGTGGTCTTTTCAACTTCGGGAGTTGATTCATCATCAAATGCACGTACATCGGGTTCATAAACAATTGTTAAATTCATGTTATGACCATCTGCTAATGGATAATTAAACTCATAAATATCCTTTGCATTACTACCAGGTAAATAGGTAGTAGTATCAATTGAATAATTACTTTCAACAATTGAAAAAGTTGGCAATGTAGCAAACTCATCTGAGTTACTTAGAAACATTTCTTCATATAGTAAAAAATTACTAGCTTTACGTTGAATATAATTGCCGAGGGTTAAACCAGAAATGCCAGTCATTAAAATCATTGCTGACAGAAAAATGAGCACTGTAAATAGTAAACTCATATTGCGATGTCTAACCATTTTAGTAGGCATAACTAGTGATAAAATAAATTGTTTCATAAATTCTCCTTACTTTTTTAATCACAAACCATATTAATTCGATTATGTTCGAAAAGTTTGATTGCCTCTCGATTAATATCCAAAATAATATCCATGTTCTGACTTAGTAAATTATTTATAATGTCCCTTATTAAAGTCGGTTGCCATTTAATATATTGACTAGTGTCTTCTTTTTTAAAATAAGCACCATCAAAGTAAGTAATGTAACTCATCATATTTGTGTCAAACAACATACTACTTTCGCAAAAGACTTTAAAACCTAATCTCTTAATTTTTTCAATATTGATAATTGCATCATCAATTAATTCATTATTGCAATATAATATTATATGAGCATTATTTCCTGATTTAACAATTATTTTTTTCAAATATTCCCAAGTTTGGCGACGCCTTAACGTAGCAAACTCTATAAAAGCATATACACCACTACATTCATCATTTTTTATAATACTTTCCAATACTTTATCTTGATATTCAGCCAATAGATTACTAGTATAATCACTCACCTCTAATAATGAAATCATTCGCCCAACAGGAGTCATTGACTTACTATTAAAAATAAGGCGGGAAGTAACACGATATGATTTTTCAGATATTTTCAATTTATTAAACTCATATTCACTTTTGCGTTTTCGATAATATAAGTAGTAATCTTTATTGAACTCATCTTCTTCGACAATTTCCAAAAAATCAATTAAAGGTTTTAAATCAGCTTTGCTTGAAATGTCGTTTCCACTTCTAACATGTAAGAATCGATAGTCTTTGATATTTCTTCTAACTATATCTAATGTATGTTTGTTTATCTTAGATGGAATAAAGATTGCAAAACTTTCCTCTGTTACTTTATATAATGAATAGTGACAGCTAGTTGTTTGACTAGTAATCAGCAAGTCTTTTATTTTTTCCATAACATATTTAATGTGATCGGGTAGTTCTTTTTCCTTCAATCCTAAGTATTTAAAATAGAGCAGCGTAAAATCATCAACTAAATCATGATTAGTAATATTATTGTATGCAAGAATTGTTTCTTTAGTAGCATCCAACTTTACTTTTGAAAAAGCTAATAGTCTTTTTTCACATACAATAGTTTGCTTTGTCAGTTGGTAATTAAATGTAGCAAGTATTTTAATTAAAGTATCACTACTACCTTGATATAAACAAGTTAATTTGGTGCTTTTTTGCAATGCTGGCGATAGCACAAATTCATTATCACTCTTTTGTACTACATAATCGGAATATTCTTGCGCAATAGTCTTCGAAACAGTCATATGGTAACTAGTTATTTCATCATCAACTATTGCATCTGCTAGTTTTTGCAAGCGTGTATTTTTTATTTGAATGCTATCAAAATCTTGATTAGCATAGAATAGTGTAAAGCCCAATAAACAATCTTGATCAAATATTGGATATACTTTTAAATACTGAAAAGCGATATTTCTTAAATCTTTTAGGTAATAGGGATCTAAGATATTAAAATCAATCTCTGCTCTAGTAATAGTTAGATTATCTCTTTGATTAATCACAATATTAATAATGGTATCTTCTAGAACATCATTAGCATATTCTTTACTAAACACCCGTATTCCTTTGGCATGAAGTGTTAAAATTTTACCTGCCTTATTGAATATTTTATCAAAATACTCTGGATATTGACGATTAATTAGCACTAAAGACATTTGATCAATAGGTAGACAAGCATATTCATAGAGAAATTCTAACATTAGATACCGACTATGATTAATCATTTCTTACTCCTTAAAACTCTAAATTAATAGTTACGGGTCCATCACAAACAATATCTAAATACATATGATTGCCAAATGAACCAGCTTTAGTAACTATACCAAAATCATTATTTAGCATATTATTAAAAGCCTGATATAAAGTGTTTGCAGATTCCGGTGCCATACTATCAACAAATGAAGGACGATTACCCTTTTTTGTATCTGCATACAAAGTGAACTGTGATATTGATAAAATCTCGCCATTCACATCTTTTATTGCTAAATTCATTTTATCATTTTCATCTTCAAAAACTCGTAAATTAGCAATCTTTTTTGCCATTTGTGCTACTTTTGGCATATCATCACCATCCGTAAAACCAACTAATAATAGCAACCCTTTATTAATGGAATTAACTAATTGATCATGGCATATACAACTAGCTTCTTTTACTCTTTGAATAGTAACCCGCATATCACCACCTACTTAAACATCCGTTCAATACTATAGATTTGGCTAATCTTACCAATTGAAACAATAACATGATTCAAATCTTCGATATTAGAAACCTGTAATTTAAACTTAGTAACACACTCACCAATTTTATTTTTTGATGAAGTTACTGAATTAATTGTTACTCTAGTCGTGTTAATAGCATTAATCATATCAGCGACCAAGTTTCGCTTATCAAGAGCTAATATTCTAATACTAGTTGTAAATATCCGTTCTTTAAAGTCTTTATCCCAACTAATATTAATAAACCGATCTGGATCTGACTTAGCAATATTTGGACATCCTTCACGATGTACAATTATTCCCATTCCTTTTGTAATATAACCATATATTTTGTCACCATAAACTGGTTGACAACAATTTCCTAATTTCAACTGTGCTTTATCAAGCCCTTCAACAATTATACCAAAAGCATTACTTTGATGTTTAGTAGTATTAACGGCTTCGCGTTCTTCACTATACTGACTAAGTACATTTTCATCAGCAAGTTTATCATTTATGCCGCAAATACGATTTAAGCAAGATTGGGCACTCATGTTGCCTCTTCCTACTTCATAACATAGATCCTCAAGTGTTACTATGTTATTTTTAGAAAAGAATTTCTTAACCGTTTTATCATCAAGCTGACCCATATTATACTCATAAGTTTTGGCAATACGATCAAACTCGGCAGTTCCTAAAGCAATAAATTCATCTCTTTGTTTCTTATTTATGAAGGCTTTTATTTTGTGGCGAGCATGCGTTGTTTTAGTATGCTTTAGCCATTCCTTTGTTGGCCCAGAAATATTCTTATTAGTTTTTATTTCAACAACATCACCTGTTTTTAGTTTATAACTAAGCGGGACAATTTTGCCATTAACAATAGCACCTACTGTCGTATTTCCAATATGAGAGTGAATACGATACGCAAAATCTAACGGCATAGCTCCTGTTGGTAAGTCAATTACATCACCATTAGGGGTAAAAATATAAACATTCGCACTAAAAATATCTTCAATGATGTTATCTAGTGGATCGTCATTCTTTTCCGACATTTCAACATAAGTAGATAAATCTTTATACCATTTTAGTTTATTGGTAATCTCAATTTGCTCTTTCTCCGGTGAATAGTCAGGGCTTTCTTTATAAGCCCAATGCGCAGCAACCCCAAGTTCTGCAATAGTATCCATTTCATCAGTTCGAATCTGAATTTCAAAAATCTTTCCATTTGGTCCAACGACAGTCGTATGAAGTGATTGATATAAATTGGGCTTTGGAACCGCAATATAATCCTTAAAGCGCATTGGCAGCGGCGTCCATTCACCATGAATCAAACCCAGTACCCGGTAACAATCTTCGACACTTTTAACAATAACACGTAAAGCTAAAAGATCGTAAATGTCGTCCAGCGTCTTACCCTTGGTAACGACTTTATTATAAATACTATAAATATTTTTAATACGACCCTTTATTTCAAATTCAATCACGCCATGACCACGCAGCAAAGTTTTTATTCTATTGCTCATCATGGCAATATCATCTTCACGTTCGCTCTTCTTCTTACTAATCGCGTTAGCAATTTCAAAGTACTCTTTTTCCGAAATATACTTCAAACTTAAATCTTCTAATTCAGCTTTAATACGATACATACCCAAGCGATGAGCAAGTGGCGCATATAGGTCTAAAGTTTCTTTAGCAATACGGATTTGCGTATCTTTATTATCATGGTATTGAAGTGTCCGCATATTATGAAGACGGTCAATTAATTTAACTAAAATAACCCGAATATCTTTGGCCATTGCTAACAAGATTTTTTGATGGTCATGCGCTAAAGCCTTATCTTTTGTCATATATTTTAACTTACTAATCTTCGTAACGCCATCAACAATTGATGTGACATCCGCACCAAGCATTTCAGTCATTTTTTCAGCAGTCATATCAGTGTCTTCCAAAACATCATGAACTAAAGCTGCCGCAATAGTTGCAGGACTTGTATGAAGCGTAGCTAAAACATAAGCAACTTCAATTGGATGCTGAGAATACGGATTACCCGATTTTCTAAATTGACCAGAGTGTTTCTCCACCGCAATCCCATAAGCTTTTTTTATTAAATCAATATTCTTTTCATCACTAATATACTCATTGACAGCATTTAAAATATCTTCTAAAGTTTTACTAGGTTCCATAATCTCACCTCTTTTCCTCTTATTTCATTAATAACTAATATTA
>CAYJAQ010000028.1:0-17968 GCA_964368275.1 uncultured Staphylococcaceae bacterium | reverse complement strand
AGGTGGAAAATATTATGATTACAAAGAATACCAAAAAGAATATTGAAGAAGTAACTGATGCTATTTTTAGCATCTTTTTTTTCATTTTTGTTGCATAAACATCAAAAAAGTGTATAATATATGTTATACCGACCGACCGACCGAACGGTCGGACGGCAAGGAGGAAATATGAGTTCATATAGTGTAAAAAAACCAATTACAGTCTTAATGGTTACTTTAATAGTAGTAGTTTTGGGGGTGTTTTCACTAACAAAACTTTCATTAGGACTTTTTCCAGAAATGAATTTACCATACGCTGTTGTGGTAACTCCTTATGTAGGAGCAGATGCGGAAACAGTAGTAAATGATGTAACTAGTCCGATTGAGTCAAAAGTCACATCATTGAATAATTTTAAACAAGTATCTTCAACTTCAAGTGAACATTACAGTGTTGTCATAGTTGAGTTTGAAGAAGGTACTGACATGAATAATATTGTTATTGAGTTACGTGAAACTTTAGACAATATTGATTTTCCTGAAGGAGTTGAAAATCCAACCTTGATGCGAATATCGCCAGATATGTTGCCGGTTATGAGCGTATCAATGTCAGTTGAATATCCTGAATTAAATGATGAACAAGAGTTTATCAAAGCAACTGAATTTATTAATAATGATATCTTGGAGCGTTTAAACCGAATTGATGGTGTAGCTGAAGTGTCATTGACAGGTAGCGCTGATGTTGTTTTGCAGGTAAAACTTAATCAGCAATTATTATCGGAAATTGGTTATACAAACAACGATATTCTTGCTTTAATAAAAGAACAAAATCTAAATTCTTTAGTTGGTATTGCTCTTGATGAAGGCGAAATTCGCTTGCTTTATTTAGGTAATACCATCAGTAATATTGATGAACTAAAAGCATTACCATTACCTCTTAAAGTAAATGGTACAAATAAAGTATATAAATTAAATGAATTAGCCGAAGAAGATGGAATTAATCTAATAAATAATAATACTGAAAGTTATTCTAAAGTAAATGGTAAACAGACTATTTCGGTTTCATTTCAAAAGCAAAATGATGCTGAAATTACAGATGTTACAAGAGCAATTACAAAAGAGCTAAATGCTGTTATAGATGAATACGCTAATGTTAGCTATCGTATTGTAATGGACCAAGGTGATTATATTGAACTTGCTGTTGGATCTGTACTTCAGAATTTAATACTTGGTGCTATTTTAGCAATCGTTATTTTATTTATTTTTCTTCGAGATATAAGACCTACATTTATTGTTGCACTAGCTATTCCTACTTCATTAATTGCAACATTTATGTGTATGTACTTTGTTGGAATTAACTTGAATATGCTTTCTATGGGTGGCTTGGCAATCAGTGTAGGTATGCTAGTAGATAATGCTATTGTCGTTATTGAGAACATCTATCGGTTACGTTCGCTAGGTGTTCCTAAAAAAGAAGCGGCAATTCAAGGAGCAAAAGGTGTAATGGCAGCAATAACGTCATCAACGTTAACAACAATTGTTGTATTCCTACCATTTGTTTTCTTAGGTGGAACAATATCTGATATGTTCATGAACATGGCATATACGATTACTTTCTCATTAATAGCTAGTTTAATTATTGCCTTAACCCTTGTTCCTTCAGTAGGCGCACAAATTTTAAGTGATAAGAATATCAAAGATGAGGGAAAAGTTGTAAAGAAGATTAACAAATTATACGAAAGAATAATAAACTTCTTTATGAAAAAGAAGGCAATTACAATTTCAATAGTTATCGTAATGCTTGCTGGTGTTGTATTACTATCTGTTCAAAAAGGATTTATACTACTACCAAGTACTGATGAAGGATCATTAAGTGTTGACGTAGTTGTTGATAGTGAAGTAGGCTTTGAGGATATGAGCAATTATGTTGACCACTTGACTAGTGATATCCAAGCAATTAGCGATGAAATTGAAACTGTTAGTGCAAGTTTTGGTTCATCGACTGGCCTAATGTCACAGATTAGTTCAATGAGTCAAGCGACAAATGCTGTTTCAATATCAATTCTATTAAAGGATAATCACAAAACAGCAACAGCTGATTTTGAACCAATGATTAAGAAAGTAATTGAAGACTTTGATTATTCACGTACTAATAATGTAAGTAGAGATTCACTAAAAGAAGTTGATGTAGCAGCTAGTACATCTAGTTCAATTACAAGTTTAATGTCTAGCGGCATCAGCATTAAAGTAAAAGGTCATAATTTAGAAGAAATAGAAGCAGTCGCTAATAAGATAGCTGAAATAGTAGCAACTACAGAAGGCACTATGAAGACAAGCAATGGTGTCATAAAAGCTACTGATAATGTAAAAATATATGTTGACAAGCAAAAGGCTGCTGAAAAAGGGGTTACTCAAACTGATGTTTTTAATAGTTTAGACCTATTGTTCAGCGATAGTAGTTTAAATGTTTTCAATAGCGAAAGTGAGATTACTTTAAGCTTTAATGGAATGGAGTATGCACTTCAAATTCCAAGTGATATGAATATTGCTGGTTCTTCCCTATCAAGTATGATGGCACTATTTGGCGACTATGAAGATTTTCTAAGTAATGTTTACATCTTTGATAAAGATATGCTTGCGAAGATTGATGAATTTGGCACAGCTGTGTACTCATTTATGCCGATTTTAAAACCAGGTTATACAATGAATGATTTTATGAGTGGTAATTTAGAAGCAGTCGAAAGCATGACATTAACAATTTTACCAAATTACTACTATGATTTAGATACAGAAAAAGTAATAACATTTGATCCAAATAATATGGAAATGATGTTGAAGTATCAAGCAGGAACAATTGTACCATTAACTTCCAAAGCAGTAGCAAAAGTGTATGATTTAGAAAACACCATTGTTGATGTTAAGAAAGTAACTGGTTTTGGCACTATTTACACCGATGGTAAATATCGCTATTTAAGTGTTACAGCAGCTATTCAAAATGGTTATAATGTTACACTAGTTGGTGATGATGTCGATACGAAAGTTGAAGAATATTTGAATTCGCCAGAGTTCTTAGCATATGGTGATAGTGTACAAGTAGAATTTGTCGGTGAAAATGAAGAAATAATGAACACTATGAAAGATATGTTGATTGTAGCATTACTAGCAATAGCTCTTGTTTATATGATAATGGCTATTCAGTTCCAATCATTGAAATATCCACTAATTATTTTAGGTACAATACCACTAGCATTCACTGGTGGTTTAGGTTTCGCACTATTATTTAATGTAGAAATCAGTATAGTAGTAATAATGGGATTAATTGTATTAGTAGGTGTGGTTGTAAATAATGGTATTGTTCTTATTGACTATATAAATCAACTAAGAGCAGAAGGTAAGTCGATAAAAGAAGCATGTATTGAAGCTGGTAAAACACGATTACGTCCTATATTAATGACGGCTTTCACAACTATTGGTGGTTTATTTACGATGGCGATTGGTCTTTCTGATGGCTCTGAGTTATTGCAACCAATGGCTATAACAGCGATTGGTGGTTTAACTTACTCAACTCTACTTACCCTTCTTGTAGTACCAGTAATATATGCTGCTGTTGAACACCGTAAGTATAAAGAAGAAGAAAAAGCAGCTTCTGAGGAGGCACCAAATAATGTCAACGAAGAATAGGATTATTGAAACCGTTGAAAAACAATTATCGCGTGATTTTAATTATGATAATATTAGCATGAGTGCTATAGCAGAAGAAATAGGAATTGCTAAAAGCACCATATATGAGTACTTTTCATCTAAAAAACAAATGATGATTGAAGTTACAATGCATCTCTTTGAAGATATTATTAATAAAATAATATCATTTCCAATTGATGGTTTAACTTTTAAAGAATGTTTTCTCAAACAAATGGATGCAATTATTGATATGGCACTTAAATCAAAGGCAACTGTTGAACTAATTCAAAAAAATACAATCACTGAAGATATTAAGGAAAATCATAATATCTGTGAAAATGCTAAACTTTTCTTTAATAAGATTTATATCAGAATATATAATATCTTGTGTAAAGGGGTTGAAGAAGGTACTATTAAGTTCAGTGGTGATCAAGATTTTGCGGAAATATATTTTGGCTTTTTAATAGGAAATATCTATAATTATGTGAATAATTGTAAGATGGACCGCGAAAAATTTAATTCATTAGTATATGAAGGCACTGTAAAATTATTTAACTAAGTAAAAGGCGCCTCAGGGCGCCTTTAATTAAAATATTTCACGATTATAGTGACCACGGGTGTTTGTTTTTTCATCAAACAGTTTAGTGGTATTGGTATTTGCTTCTAATCGTTTTTGAAAACAATTAATTATTCTAATCGTTTCATCATAACTTTCGGTAGTAAATTCTAACCGTAAGACATTGATGCTATTTAGTTGAGGAAGATTATCAATGAGGTTTAAGATTTTACCATTATAGATTGTATTTGTACAGTCTTCACTAGTAATGACAGGAAAATATGAAACATCATCCTTAATTATATATTCATTCTTTTTACATGAGCCACAGAGATTTAGCTTGTTTAATAAACAATATTTTGTCACTAGCAGTGCTTGGCGCCCATAAACAATCATCTCTAAATTAGGGTTCGCATCAAATTGCTTATTAAAATTGTCAATTAGATCTTTTATTTGTTTACGATTTAATTCATGTGATAAGGTGATACGACTTGCTCCAAGTTTTGTAAGAATCGCAATACTTCTAGTATTTACTACATTAAATGAATAATCAGTTATTATTTCTTGCTTTTGGTAATGCATCAATGAGCCATATCCACCGACTAAAACCGGTCCAGTTATTTTTTGATATTTGGCATTATTTCGGGGGATAATATTTTGATAATAGATATTATTAATACCAGCATCAATGGCAGCTTGATATTGACTATCAGTTGTTACTTTTACAGCTAATTGTTGCTTTTGCGAAACAGTGCTAATTGTTATTTCTGGTAGACTAGTTGTCTTCTTAGATCGTTTCATTAATCGTAAGCTATTGAGGGCTTCAATGCCCACGCGACGTAACTCATTCAATTCTTTTACTACAATGAAGAAAGAACCTTTAATATTACACTCTAGTTTTTCTAAAAAATAGGGAGTATCAGTAAGTTTACCAAGCTGTTTTTCAATTTGTGAAAAGCTTGTTGGACTATTGATCGCTTTTTCTAAGATGTTAGAAGAGGCAACTATAACATGTTGATCTTGATAGAAGATTGTGAGTGTTAATGGACTACCTATTTCACCAGTTAAGTACATGGTGAGTGGTAGACGCTTAAACTCACGTGGATATGTTTTGGTTAGGGTTTCTAAGAATAACTTGTCCTTTGTTTTATATACGGCGTCACCTATAGCAGCTTTTTCGCTACATTCTAGGAAGACACTTGATGAACTTGTTGATATTAATTTATGATCATCATCATACATTTTATTGACAGGTAAATTTATTTCTACTTTACTATCAATTCGTATTTGGTCACCTTGGTTAAGTGGCTTAACTAGTTTTAGTTGGTATTGCCCTTTTACATAATTAGCCACTTTTCCTATGTAATAGCCAAAGTTATTGGGCTTTGTGATATTTGTGATGTTACCTTTATCTTCACCAAAGAGATAACCTTTTGTAAAGGTACGATTAAAGGTTTTAATCAAGCGTTCGTTAATATCTGCCATGCTGGCATGAGGGTTATCAAGCAATTCACGATATGCAGAAGTAATACTAGCAACATAAGTTGGATCTTTCATTCTACCTTCTATTTTAAGAGAGTCAATGATTAATAAATCTTTAATGTTTTCGGTGGTATTTAAATCTTTCATGCTTAATAGATAAGCAGGCGGATAACTTATAGTATTTGTAGTATCAACGAGCTGATAAAGCTTTCGACAAGATCCTACACAACGCCCTCGGTTACCACTACGCATACCAATTAAACCGCTCATTAGGCAATTACCCGAATAAGATACGCAAAGAGCACCATGAATAAAAGCTTCTAGTTCCATTTTGCTGTTTTTCTTAATTTCAGCAATTTTGCTAATGGAAGTTTCACGAGCAAGGACAACCCGTTTTGCACCAAGCTTTTCAAGTACACGAACACCATCAAGATCATCAATGCCCATTTGGGTAGATGCATGAACTTCCATATCGGGATAGTTATGAGTGGTATACTCAATGATGGCTAAATCTTGTACAATAAGCGCATCTACATTTAGTAAGTATAGTTGATCAATTGCTTGATAGATACCAACTAATTCATCATCGTAAACGATTGTGTTTAAGGTTACATATATTTTTACATTACGTAAATGAGCGTAGGTAACTGCTTGTGCAATTTCTTCGAAAGTAAAATTTTCAGCGTAGGCACGGGCACTATATTTATTTAAGCCAATATAAACAGCATCGGCGCCGTTTGAAACAGCAGCAATAAACGCTTCATAATTCCCCGCGGGGGCTAATAGTTCTGCCATAATAAGTCTCCTTTAATAGTACTATTCTATCATAAAATGATGATTTGTGCTACTTATTAACTGAATTATGTTGAGTGAACAAATAAAACTAAAATTACTAAGCATTTTATGAGTATCATAACATTTGACTTTTTTGGGTCTTTAAGATATAATTTAAAAATGTGAAGAAAAAAATTACTATGTAAATCATAAACTGTCACACTAATAATTTGATATTTTGGTAGTGGCAATATCAATAAGTATTAACTAATAAAGGATGTTAATGCAAATAAAAAGATATTAACGATAGGAGAATAGTATGAATAAAGTTATTATTGCAACAGATAGCACTTGCGATCTATCTGCTGAGTTAGTAAAACAATACAATATTGAAATTGTCCCACTATACGTAAACTTTGATGAAAAAGCTTATCATGATGGTGTGGAGATGACAGCTGATATGATGTATACTGAGATTGAAAAAACGAAAATTTTCCCCAAGACGTCAGCAACATCACCAAAAGATTTTGTTGATTTCTTCAGACCATTTATTGAAAGTGGCTGTGATATCGTATATACTGGTATTAGTTCTAAAATGTCATCAACTTTTCAAAATGCACATATTGCTAGAGATGAATTTCCTGAGAATCGCATTTATCTAGTTGATAGTGGTAATTTATCAACGGGAATTGGCTTGCTACTTTTAAAAGCTTCAACTTGGCGAAGTGCTGGGATGAGTGCTGCGGAGATAGCAAAGAAAGTTGAAGAAACTACACCAAAGGTTCGCTCGCAATTTGTAATTGAAGCAATGGATTATTTATACCGTGGTGGAAGATGTTCTGGATTAACTAGGTTGTTAGGTGCTACCCTTCACATTAAACCGATGATTGCGGTTACAAATGCTTCAATGGTGGTGGCTAAGAAGACGATTGGTCCAATGAAAAAAGCACTAAATGTTATGGTTGAAGATATGATAAAGCAATTACAAGATGTAGACCCAGAATTCTTATTTGTAACACATTCACAAGGTTATAAGAATTATCAACATGTGATGACAAAGTTGGGACCGGTGAAAAGTTATTTTACAAACATTATGCAAACTCAAGCAGGATGCGTAATTGCCAGCCATTGTGGTAAAGGAACAATTGGAATTCTTTATATTATGAAATAACAATGTATAGTATCTCTTCTATTGTAAATAATAGGAGAGATATTTATTTTAAAAAAATGTGCATATTGTTAGACAAATACATCCAAAAAGAGTATAATAATACAGGTTAAAAGATAAATGGCTCAGTTAGGTTTTGAGCCTATATTTTACTGAAATTTGAAACGCCCGGTCATGTGGCTATGAAAGAAATCTTAAGAAAGGAGAAAATCATGCCAACAATTAATCAACTTATACGTAAATCTAGAGAAGATAAAGTTAGAAAGTCTAAATCTCCACATCTTGGTATTGGCTTTAACACATTGAAGAAGACTTATACTGAAGTTCAATCTCCACAAAAACGTGGTGTATGTACTCGTGTAACTACTATGACTCCAAAGAAACCAAACTCTGCTATTCGTAAGATGGCGCGTGTTCGTTTAACAAATGGTATCGAAGTTACAGCATACATTCCTGGTGTTGGTCATCGTTTACAAGAACATAGTGTCGTATTAATCCGTGGTGGTCGTATTAAAGACTTACCAGGTGTTCGTTATCACATTATCCGTGGAACACAAGATGCTACTGGTGTTGAAAAACGTAATCAAGCTCGCTCTAAATATGGAGCAAAACGTCCAAAAGACTCAAAAAAATCAAAATAATTAATAAGTAGAAAGGAGGAACAACATGCCACGTAAAGGTCATGTCCCTACAAGACAAGTCTTACCCGATCCTATATATAATTCAAAGTTAGTAACTAGACTAATTAACAGTATTATGTTAGATGGTAAAAAAGGAGTTGCTCAACAAATTATTTATGGTGCTTTCGAAAGAGTAGCAAAAACTACTGGACGCGATGCCATTGAAGTTTATGAGCAAGCTTTAGAAAATATTATGCCACAATTAGAGGTACGTTCTCGTCGTGTTGGTGGTGCAAACTACCAAGTACCAGTAGAAGTACGTCAAGCAAGACGTTATACATTAGGTTTAAGATGGTTAACTAACTATGCTCGCCTACGTAACGAAAAAACAATGGAAGAAAGATTAGCGAAAGAGATTATGGATGCAGCAAATGGTGTAGGTGCTTCAGTTAAGAAACGTGAAGACACTCATCGTATGGCTGAAGCTAATAAAGCTTTTGCACATTACCAATGGTAATAAATTCATTTAGATTAGGAGAAAGAATATGCCTCGCGATGTAACATTAGAAAACACACGGAACATTGGAATAATGGCTCATATTGATGCTGGCAAAACCACTTTTACGGAAAGAGTCCTTTATCACACTGGAAAAATTCATAAAATTGGTGAAACCCACGATGGAGCTGCCCAAATGGACTGGATGGAACAGGAACAAGAAAGAGGGATTACCATCACATCAGCAGCAACGACTGCTTATTGGAATGGTTATCGTGTCAATATTATTGACACTCCTGGACATGTAGATTTCACAGTTGAAGTAAGTAGATCCCTTAGAGTTCTAGACGGTGCCGTAACGGTGTTGGATGCTCAAGCTGGGGTTGAACCACAAACAGAAACAGTATGGCGCCAAGCTACTGAGTATATGGTACCTAGAATTGTTTTTGTTAATAAGATGGATAAAACAGGTGCAGATTTCAAGTATAGTTGTGAATCACTTCACAAGCGTCTTGGTGCCAATGCTTATCCAATTCAGTTACCAATTGGTGCTGAAAGTAATTTTAAAGGTATTATTGATGTTATAAATATGACTGCTTTCTTATATGAAGAAGGTAATCCCGATGAACACACAAAACAAATTGAAATACCTGCAGATCAATTAGTTGATGCTCAAGTTGCTCGTGAAGAGTTAATTGAAGCAGTAGCTGATTATGATGAAGATTTAATGCAAACCTATTTAGAGGGTGAGGAAGTTTCAGTTGAACTACTGAAAAAAGCAATCCGTAAAGCTACTCTATCAGTACAATTTTTCCCAATCCTTTGTGGGACAGCCTTTAAAAATAAGGGCGTATGTAGAGTGTTGGATGCTGTAATTGACTTTTTACCGGCTCCTACTGATGTAGCTGAGATGAAAGGTCATGATCTAAATGGTAACGAAGTTGTTGTACCATCTACTGATAGTGCACCATTCGCTGCTCTTGCTTTTAAAGTAATGACTGATCCATATGTTGGAAAATTAACTTTCTTCCGCGTATACTCAGGTGTACTAGAAGCTGGTTCTTACATCCTTAATTCCACTAAAGATAAACGCGAAAGAGTTGGTCGTATCTTATTGATGCACGCCAACCATCGTACTGAAATAAAAGAAATATATGCAGGAGATATAGCTGCAGCAGTTGGTTTGAAAGATACAGTTACAGGAGACACAATGTGTAATCCTAATAAACCAGTTATTCTAGAATCAATGGTTTTCCCAGAACCAGTTATCTCGGTAGCAATTGAACCAAAAACAAAGGTTGACCAAGATAAGATGGGGACTGCGTTAGCAAAACTTGCTGAAGAAGATCCTACTTTTAAGACCTATACTAATCATGAAACTGGCCAAACTATTATTGCTGGTATGGGCGAATTACACTTAGATATTATTGTTGATCGAATGAAGAGAGAATTTAAGGTTGAAGCCAACGTTGGTGCACCTCAAGTATCTTATCGTGAAACAATTAGTAAAGCTGCTAAGGTTCAAGGTAAATTTGTACGTCAATCAGGAGGCCGTGGCCAATATGGTGATTGCGTAGTTGAATTTGAACCTAACCCTGGCAAAGGCTTTGAATTTGTCGATGAAATCGTTGGTGGTGTTATCCCTAAAGAATATATCGGATCTGTTCAAAAGGGTATTGAAAATGCTCTTGCAAACGGTAATCTAGCAGGTTATCCTACCATTGATATTAAGGCAAGATTAGTATTTGGTTCATATCATGAAGTTGACTCAAGTCAGATCGCTTTCGAAGTTGCTGGTAGTATGGCATTTAAAGCTACAAAAGAAAAATGCGCACCAGTATTGCTTGAACCAGTTACTTCAGTTGAAGTTGTCGTACCAGAAGATTACATTGGTAATGTTATTGGTGATTTAACATCTCGTCGTGGACGTATTGATGGACAAGAGGCCCATGGTACTGCACAATTAGTGCGTGCCTATGTACCACTAGCTGAGATGTTTGGATATGCGACAGCTCTTCGCTCAAACACTCAAGGTCGAGGCAATTATACAATGCAATTTGACCACTATGAAGAGTGTCCAAAATATGTTGCAGAAGAAGTAGTTAAAAAACGCGCTTAGTGTTTAAATTATTTCATTATATTCTTGCAAAAATAATTAAAATATCTTATAATATTTAAGAAAAGAAAAAAATTTATAAATTGAAAGGAAAAATATTATTATGGCAAAAGCTAAATTTGAACGTACTAAACCCCATGTTAACATTGGTACAATCGGCCACGTTGACCATGGAAAAACTACTCTAACTTCAGCTATTACAATGGTACTTGCTGAACAAGGTTATTGCAAAAAAATGGATTATGACCAAATTGACGGTGCTCCAGAAGAAAAATCACGTGGTATAACTATCAATACTTGCCACGTTGAATATGAAACTGAAAAACGTCACTATGCACACGTTGACTGCCCAGGACATGCCGACTATGTTAAAAACATGATCACAGGAGCAGCCCAAATGGATGGTGCTATTCTTGTTATCGCTGCTACAGATGGACCAATGGCTCAAACTCGTGAGCACATCTTATTAAGCCGCCAAGTTGGTGTTCCTCGTTTAATCGTATTCATGAACAAATGTGATATGGTTGATGATGAAGAATTACTAGACTTAGTTGATATGGAAATCCGTGATCTATTAAATGAATATGGATTCCCTGGAGATGATACTCCTATTATCCGTGGTTCTGCTTTAAAAGCACTTGAAGGTGATCAAAAAGCTAAAGACCAAATTCTTGAATTAATGAAGGTTGTTGACGAATACATTCCTGAACCTCAACGTGAAACTGATAAACCATTCTTAATGCCAGTTGAAGACGTATTCTCTATCACTGGTCGTGGAACAGTTGCTACTGGCCGTGTTGAACGTGGTCAAGTAAAAGTTGGTGACGAAGTAGAAATTATCGGTATCAAAGATACTCGTAAATGCGTTGTTACTGGTGTTGAAATGTTCCGTAAATTACTTGATTATGCTGAAGCAGGCGATAACATTGGCGCATTATTACGTGGTGTTGCTCGTGACGAAATTGTTCGTGGTCAAGTACTTGCAAAACCTAAATCAGTTAATCCACATAGTGAATTTAAAGCTGAAGTTTACGTTTTAACAAAAGAAGAAGGCGGACGGCATACTCCATTCTTCACAAACTATCGTCCTCAATTCTATTTCCGTACTACTGACGTTACAGGTGTTATTGAACTTGAAGCTGGTACTGAAATGGTTATGCCTGGCGATAATACTAGAATGATCGTTAAACTAATTCACCCAATTGCAGTTGAAAAAGGAACTAAGTTCTCAATTCGTGAAGGTGGACGTACAGTAGGCGCTGGTAGCGTTTCTGAAATCGAACAATAGTTTTAACTATTATTGTGTCTAATTAAAGTGGCTAAGGCCACTTTTTCTTTTATAAGGAAAGTTCATTTTTTGTAGATCTAAAAAGAAGCCGCTTTTTTACAACGGCTACATTTTTAAAGTATATAAAAGAACGAACCTCATATTAAAATTTTTGAGATTCTTCATTGATGTGTGAATTAATTGTTATTATATCTTTTTCAGTATCAATATTGATTATTCTAGATTCAGCCATCGCTGGCTTACCAAAATATCTCATTACATATTCAATACCTTTTTGAATATTGCTAAATTGTTTTTGATGGGCGTAGACATAAAACCCATTGTCATGGATCTTATATAACTTACATTTAATTGGATAGAATGATTTGCCAATACGCTTATATAATTTATCTAATAAAATTCGCTGAAATGTTTTTCTTAATGTGGCATAATTAAAATGAGTAATATGTTTATACTTCATTGTTTTGTTGGTTAATCCTCCACCACTAATAAGAACATGAATATGAGGATTCCACTTTAAATCTCTTCCATATGAATGATTGTTAAAATATATATATAATGGTAGTTCAAATAAAAAATAAAAATGATACAAATAATTAACACTATTTTAAGAAAAAATGGTATAATTAATTAGGATAAAATAATTGGTAATAATATTAATTGTCAGAAAGGAGAAATCATGTTTATAGATACACATGCACATTTAAATAATCCTGCAATTTATGATAAACTCGCTAAAACGCTTGAAGAATCTTTTAATGAGAATGTCAAGCTATTTATTGTGCCGGGTTATGATTTAGCCACTTCTAAGTTAGCACTAGATTTAGCCCATCAGTATCCATTTGTTTTCGCAGCTATTGGGTTTCATCCAACTGAAATTAAGAATTATGGCGATGCCGAATATAATTGGTTAGAAGAACATTCTACCGATCCTAAAGTGGTGGCTATTGGTGAATGTGGTTATGATTTTCACTGGGATACAACGACTGAAGACGAACAAACAAGTGCTTTTGTCAAGCAAATTGAAATTGCTAAAAAATGCAATAAACCATTGGTAATTCATTGTCGCGATGCAATTCAAAAAACCTATGGCACGCTAAAGGCATATGGTGCGTCAGCTGTTGGTGGTGTGATGCATGCATATTGTGGAAGTTTAGAAATGACCCCCTTATTTATTAAAGAAAACTTCTTAATAGGTATTGGTGGTACGGTTACTTTCACCAATGCGAAAGAACCTAAAAGAATTGTTGAAAATATTGATTTAAAATATATAATAAGTGAAACGGATTCCCCTTATTTGACACCCCATCCTTATCGTGGTAAAGAGAATAGCCCTAAGTACATTCCCTTAGTAATTGAAGAAATTGCTAGATTAAAGGGGATCTCAAGTAATGAGGTTATGGAGATAGTAATGCAAAATGCGAAGAATTTGTTTAAAATTATGGAGGATATTAATGAATAGAAAAATAGTTACAATTATAGCAATATTACTTTTATCATTAGGACTTACTGGTTGTAGTTTGTTTGGACAAAACACTAGCGATGGCGTTATAAATAATATTACTAATAAAGTTGTGAAATATGAAGAGTTTACAATTAATGATTTTCAATCTGCCTTAGAGGTAGCAATTGAAAAAGCCGATCAATCAATGGTAACAATAGTTCACTCAGATGGTATTTTTTCAGCAAGTACCTCACTTGGTAGTGGTGTAATTGTTGGCCGAAAAGAAAAGACTGAGAATGGTAGATTAAATGGTTATGAGTATATTGTAGTTACGAATCGCCATGTCGTAATGACATCAAGAGATAAGGTTAGCAATCGACTACAAGTATATTTAGGCGATAGAAATTTATATATTGATGCAACTTGTTTAACATATTTTAATAAAGAAGATATTGCTATTTTGTCATTTACTTCAGGCATCTTATTTGAAGTAGCTGAGTTTGCTGATAGTGCTAAACTTAAACAAGGTCAAGTAGTTATTGCAATTGGCACACCATATGATTTATCATTTTACTCAACAGCGACCTATGGTATTGTCAGCCATCCACTACGTTACTTAGAAGATGTTGTATTTGGTAGTACTTCATATCTTGGTAGCACTTGTGTCAATCAATATATCCAGCATGATTCAGCCATTAATCCCGGTAATTCTGGTGGAGGTCTCTTCGATATATCGGGGAAACTAATTGGTATTAATACATTAAAGATTTTAAGCGATTCAGAGCAAATTGAAAGTATGGGACTGGCAATCCCTTCTAATGTTGTATACAATTTAGTAAAGTCATATATATAAACAAAATAAAAGGAGCACAATATGAGTAACATAATAGACTATATCAATTTTCGTGGCGATTTATCATTTTCAGAAAGAGAGTTTAATTACATTGATGGTATTATTTTAGCTCAATTTGTGTTTTTTGATTTAAAAGAGATTATTCCAACAAATGAAAAAGTAGACTTTACCACACTACGCAAACGCTTCTATGAACAAGGAATTGATAAAGCCGATCTTGGC
The DNA here is from genome assembly GCA_964368275.1 of uncultured Staphylococcaceae bacterium. Taxonomy (GTDB): domain Bacteria; phylum Bacillota_I; class Bacilli_A; order ML615J-28; family CAG-313; genus CAYJAQ01. Next base: position 3,292 of record CAYJAQ010000028.1, on the reverse strand, counting down.
TTAATGAAGCCCCTTGATCTAAATGGTCTGTTTGATAAAGCAAGCACAAGTCATCGCTTTTCAAAAGCCACTTTCTTTAATTATATTGACATTATGAATGAAGCGGAAGAAATGCAAATGTCAGCTGTAACGGTTGACTTACCTAGTAATATTAGGTGTGTTGTATTTTGTGGCACAGGTGATACACTAATTGCATGGAAAGAAGATTTTAATTTTATTTACAAAATGCCGACACCATCACAAAGATTAGCTACTTCATATCTCGAAGATGCATGCAAAGGATTCCATGGTGATGTTTACGTCTTAGGACACAGTAAAGGTGGCAATTTAACGCTGTATTCGGCAGTTACATGCAATCGAAAGACGCGTGCGAAAATAACTAAAGCTATTAGTTATGATGGACCAGGATTAAATAAAGAACTTGCTGTTCAATTAAGCGAGTCACCTATTTATGATAAGATTATTAATATTATTCCTGAAGGTAGCATTGTTGGGCGTTTGTTTGAACATCCTGAAGAAACATTAGTCATCAAAAGTGTCAATATCGGTCTATATCAACATGATGCTTTCATGTGGCAAGTATGTGGTGAAGAATTTGAAAAAGGATCACTACTACCTGAAAGCGATGAGATAAATGACCTTATTAATAATATATTAACAGGCATGACCGAAACAAAAAGATTTGAAGCTGTTGAGGCACTTTATGCAATGTTAAATAGCACTAATTCAAAAACACTGTTAGAAGTTAGCAAAAGTGGAACGAAGATTATTACTGCGTACACACAGCTTAATGCCAATGATCGAAAGTTGTTAACTGAAATAGCTAAGAAATTATTATTAAACAAATCAGTACGACGCTTGCTAATGGCGAATATCCGAGAAGTAAGAAAAGCAAAATAAAAGGCCAGTTGGCCTTTTTAATTTTAAATTATTGTTCGTGATATAATAATTCAATATACCAAGGAATGTTAGTTCTTTTAAAATATAGTTTTTTATAGTACTCATTAAACGAAGGATAAAAACCAGTCATTGGATTTAAATCAATTGCGATAATATCACTTGGGGTTTCATACCAACTAGTGTTTTTTCCTTTCAAGTAACCTTCTACAGCATCCGCCCAAAGATATTTCCCAAAACTTGCATCACTATTAGCAATTATTTCGCGATTATCATCATAGCCACTCCATACCCCAATCACAATATCTTGATTATAACCAAACATTAGATTATCTGTGTCAGTTGAGCCGGATTTACCACTATATTTATGACTTAAGAGAGTAGCAACTCTAGCACCTGTCGGGCGAATATTATAAGTCATCTTGTTATCAAAAATGGAATTCATTGCCTCATTTAGTAAATAGACATCACTTTTGTCTGCAATAACTTTCTTTTCGTAGTCTTTCTTTTCATAGAGCACTTGATCATCAAAGGTTGTAATCTTTGTGATGTAAGTTGGCTCATTGTAAACACCTAAATTTGCTAAGGCTGCATAGGCTGTAGTCATTTCTTTTAGACTAATTTCAAACGTTCCAAGGGCGAGGGAAGGGATATTAGGAATGTCACCCGAGATGCCAAAACGCTTTAATGTTGATACAAGCTTATCAGTTCCTAAAAACAAATGGGTTTTCATCGCATATATGTTATCACTAGTTGCAATGGCATAAGTCATAGAAACATCCATGTTGGGATAAATACTTTGAAAGTTCTTTGGTGCATATGGTTCCTTATTTATATAGAAAGTTGTTTCTTCACTCATAAAAGTAGTAGCGGTAGTAAAACCATTTTCAAGAGCGGTTAAATAAAGAAAAGGTTTAATGGAGGAACCAGGTTGCCTAACACTATCAGTTGCTCGATTTAACGTGCTTTTTAAATAATCCTTTCCCCCTATAACAGCAAGCACATGGCCATTTTCTGGATCCATTGCATATACAGCAACTTCAACATCGGAATTTGGCAAACGTTTATCCATACTCTTTACAATAGTTTGATTAAGGTCACTATCTAAGGCAGTGTAAACTTTTAAACCTTGATAAGTACTCTCATTCGTAAAACCCATTTTTTTAAGTTCTGCTAAAACTAAATCTTGATAATAAGGAGCACTAAAACTTTCATCTTGGGGTTTAATTGCAACAATTGTTAAACCCTCGTTTATACTGGCTAGGCAGGTTTCTTCGTCAATTTTTTCATCTTTTAGTAGTTCGTTAATAATCAAATTACGGCGCTCTTTATTTTGCTCAGGATTTTTAATGGGCGAATAGTAACTAGGACCTTTAGGGATACTAGCTATGGCACAAGCCTCAGTAAGAGATAACTCTTTTGCACTTTTACCAAAGTAGAAGATACTTGCATCTTCAACTCCATAAACGCCATGATCAAAGTAAATAGAATTAAGATAGCCCTCGAGGATTTCATCTTTCGAATATTTACTTTCAAGATTCATTGCTATTAATACTTCATTAATCTTCCGTTTTATTGTTTTATCATTATTAAGAAATAATGTTCTTACATATTGCTGAGTAATTGTAGAAGCCCCTTCAGCAAATTCACCTTGTCTAATATCAGCGATAATAGCGCCCATAATCCGAATGAAATCCACACCACGATGTTCATAGAAACGCTTATCCTCAATGGCAATAAAGGCGTCAATAAGAAAAGGACTAATATTATCAAGGGTGACGTAAGATTGTTTACGACCATTACAGTAAGACAAATATTTTGTATCATCTTGGTCATAAAGTTCAATGTTTATAATTTGGGGCATTTCATATTTTAGATTATGATTAATAATTACAAAGGCAATAATAACCGTAATAAACAAAAGAATGTTTATTGCTAAAAATATCTTTAAACCTTTTAAAATTGTTTTCATATCATCACCTATTCTATTTTTAACCATTTTCGCTAATATATAACATTAAAAGTGATTATTTAAAAATAAAAAATACTTGCCAGCAAGTATTCTCTATTCTCCATTTATTATTAAATCTAAGGCATTGTTTACACTACCAATAAAAACATGATCAAGGGTTGTTCCTCCAAACATATTAGTGACAATTGTACCATCATCTGTTAAGAGATTTAACACTTGAATATTAGTGACAAGGTCAATATCTTCAATTATTAAGTAATTAAAATCATATCTTTCGTCATTTGTCGATAATGAAAATTCATCAATAAGTGTAACTAATTGATCTATAATTAGATACTCTTCAGCAATGCATTCAAAATATTGTTTATTGTCTTTACTGATTATTATTATATTCATATTTACCTCACCACTACATTATACATC